>CAZPYZ010000255.1:0-6445 GCA_964590215.1 uncultured Dehalococcoidia bacterium
GCGTCTGGTGGGGAGGCCCCGCCGCCGCCAGACCCTTCGTTCCTCAGGGTGACAAATCCGCTCCGTCACCTTATTAAAGAAACAGGCTACCTAGCGCGCTGGCTGAACGCCGCCGCCCATGGGCTGCGTCAGGTCGCTAGAATACGTTCCCGTCAGATTATCTTCGCCCTGGAACGCGCCGGTGATGAGGAAGCCGTCCTCGAGAGCCTCGGTGCCCAACTTCTCCGGTTCGAAGGGCGCGTCAATATAGACGATGCGCAGAGCCCTGCCGTCCGGCGTCTTGCCCAGTACCTTTACCACGGATCCCGTCTCCAGCTCCAGGACGTCGCCCTCTTTCCAGCGGTCGATGTTCATCATGTCCTCCCGCGCGAGTCGCGGCGTCTATGCTAGCAGAGACGCATGAGACTGTCTTGGGCGATTTATCTTGTACGGCAGTGGTCAGCCGTATAATGCTTCCGATAGCGAGGTGAAGCATGACCACGGAACGGCTTGAGGTCCGGCTGGACCCGGAACGGCGACGAAAGCTGCAAGAGCTAGCAGCTCAGCGCAGCGTTCCGGTCTCCAAAACGATTGAAGGACCCATGCATTCGTGTGCTTCAGTTGGTGGCTGACAGACCTCAGTCCTTCGTCACCAGCGCTGAGGTACTGCAGGTGACGCTTCATCTCAGCCTCAGGATCCTCCGCGACTCGCGCGGGTTCCGGGAGTTCGCAGATCTCATGCGGGGCCGGATTGAGCCGGTGTACGCCCGGGATGTCGAACGGGCTCGGAGTTTGGCGGAGCAATACACCGCCATTGAAGCCCGTGACTGCGTGCACGTTGCGGTAATGGAGCGGATCGGGCTACGGCAGATCATCTCCTCCGACCGGCGGCTCAGCCGTGCACGTTGTGAGTGGTGCGTAGGGAGTGGTGAGTAGGTGGGGCCGTTCCCTACTCACTACGCACGACGCACTACGCCAGGTCCGGCCTTTCAGGTTCACCTGGGTAGTCCTCCAGCCAAGGCTCTCCTCATCCACCACGCCCCGCCCGACACGCGCTCCTTCGTGATGCGGGGCTACTTCCGCCGTTGTTCCATTGCGTTCGGTTGGCTTCGGGAGCAGCCTGGGACTATACTCTGCCCAACCGGAGGCTCTCCAGGCGCCGCGAGAGTCTGGGAGGGGTGAGCAAGGGCTTCGGGGAGCACCTGCCGGGGTTACTTTCCGCCAAAAGGAGCGGGACGATGCGCCGTTATCTCGTGGTGCCCTTGGTCGCTGTTTTGACCCTCGCCTGTGGCGTGGCCCAGGGACCGCAGGGACCTATTCAGACTGATGACCCTACCCCCAAGTACGGCGGCACCTTCAAGGCCCGGCACACGCTGGATCCCTACGACTGGGATATTACGTACACCGGGAAGGCCGTGGGCAACCGGGAGCCTCGGGCCCTGGCGACGAACAGCCTGCTGGGCTTCCGGGCCGGGCCGGAGGTGGATTTCAACCAGGCCATCATCCGGCCAGAGCTGGCCGAGCGCTGGGAGGTCAGCTCGGACGCCCGGACCTTCACCTTCCACCTGCGCAAGGGCGTCAAGTTCGCCGGCACGGCTCCGGCCAACCCTTCGACAGGCTCAGGGCAAGCTCGCGAGTTCACCGCCGCCGACGTCCGCTTCAGCCTGGAGTACCTGGCCAGGACCGGCGAGTTCGCCAAGCTTCCAACGGCAAACACCGGCTGGATGCTGGAAGGCCTCGACCGTATCGACGCGCCGGACCCCTACACTGCCGTGGTCCGGTTCAAGGAGCCCTTCGCGCCCTTCCTGAACTACGCCGCCCACGAGTTCGTCTACATCATGGCGCGGGAGATCTACGACCGCGAGGGCCACCTGAAGAACCAACTTCTCGGGACCGGGGGGTATTACCTGGATGAGAAAGCCTCTCAGAAGGGCACCCGCTGGGTGCTGAAGAAGAACCCGAACTACTGGGATGCCGGCAAGCCGTACATGGACGAAGTCCACATGATCATCGTGCCCGATGACGCCGCGGCAGGCGCCGCCTTCCAGACAAAGCAGATTGACCTGCTGGAGTCCGTGGCTCCCCGGGAGGCGGAGGAGCTGAAGGCCAAGGCGCCTGGGGCGGTGGCCTACGAGTACCCCGAGAATCCGCTCCACATCTACATCAACAACTCCCGTCCTCCCTTCAACAACCTGAAAGTGCGGCAGGCGCTCTTCCACACCATCGACCGGGACGAGGCTATCAAAGTCCTGGCAGGCGGCAAGGGGTTGTGGGCTGTGGCCGGGGCTTTGCAGGGCACCTTCACCCAGGAAGAGATCAAGGCGATGGTCCCCAAGTACGACCCGGCCGAGTCCCGCCGGCTGCTGGCCGAGGCGGGCTTCCCCAACGGCCTCACCTTCGAGTTCCACGTCGCCACGGACCGCGGCCAGGAAGACATCACCCGCATGGAGCTGATGCAGGCGCAGCTCGCCAGGGGTGGGTTCATCACCAACGTGAAAGGGATCCCCTACTCGCAGTTCTCGCCCATGCGGAAGGTGGGGGAGCACACGCTCCAGCTCACCAACCGGGACATCAACGCCGACGTGGACTCCTACGTGTTCGCGACCTTCCACCCCTCCTCAGGGAACAACTACGACCGGGTCAACGAGCCGAAGCTGAATGACCTGCTGGTCGGCCAGCGCCGGGAGGCCGATCCGGTGAAACGGCGGGAACTGGTGCGTCAGGCTGTGCGCTACCTCACCACCGAGTGTTACTGCGGGCTAGCGGTCTTCTCGGGGAGCAACTTCGAGTTCTGGCAGCCCTACCTCAAGAACTACCGGCCCAACTGGCACCACAGCGGCTGGCCCATCGAGGAGAGCTGGATAGAGAGATGAACCTTTACCCAGAGCTGGAGGACCGGGTTCTCGCCCGGGACCAGATAGGAGCCGCCCGGATCTACTACGACCTGGTGGAGGCCGGCCGGCCGGTATCGGAGATGGTGGGGGAGATGGTGCGCATCCACGCGCCCTATACCCACGTCCCGTACCACCAGCGGCTGGACGGCGGGGTCCCCCGCTTCGTGAACAACGACCACTGCTTGCTGAGCGCCAGAGCCAGTTACCGGCTGATGGACCGGGTGTCCGGAGCCCTGAGGTATCTGCCGCTGGCCCAAACGGTGTGGTACCTGCCGACGGGGCTGGACCCCTGGAACCAGCTGCTGGGGAAGGCCCCGGGGCATTACGTGCGGATGTACAAGATCGAGGTGAGCGACCCCCCTCCCATGCCGGAGGTCCACTGGCCGGACCAGGAGCCGGAGTTTCTGGAGGGTCCCTTCCCTGATCTGCTGAACGAATGGCTGACCCTGGTACAGCGGGGAGACGTGTTGAAGCAGTACCGGGTGTTCCTGGGCCTGCTGGAGGACGCTCCCAACCGGACGCAGCTGCTGGCGCACCTGGCCTTCGCCGGTCTGATAGACGTGCAGGACCGCATGCTCTTCAACCGCTCCTACACCACGGGGCACAAGGCCCATCGGGCCAGGTCCACCATCGAACTAGGCGAAGCGGTCGGTTGGGGAAACGCCCACAGCGTCGTCTACGCCGGGGTGCCCGACCTGGCGGTAGGCCCCCGTTGGTACTCGACTTACGAGATGGCCTGCACCGTTGCTCAGGCTGCCTTCGAGGGGAATGACCGCGACCTCATGAAAAACAGCAAGAGCCTGACCCGTGCAGAGGCGAAGGAGACCTTCGACGTTGTCATGCACAGCCGAGAGCCCGTCTGGACCGAACACATCACGCGCCTGCTCAAGGCCGGGAGGGGGCCGCGCCAGGTGCTGGACGTCCTCCAGATCGTCTCTGCAGAGATCGTCCTGCAGACCCACGACGCCAACCTCTTCAGCATGCCCCAACATTGCGCGGAATATCTGAACACGCTGCGCTGGTTTTACGACCGCTTCGAGCACCCTCACCAGGCGAAGCTCCTGTACGTGGCGGCGGCCTTCGTGAACCAGGCGGCCCACCATCAGGCCAGCATCCCGGGCAACGGTCCCCGGCGCCTGCGCCCGCCGCGAGAGGCCGGGTCCCTGTCGCCCCAGCAACTTCTGGGCCGCCTCGAAGAAGCGATGCTGGCGCTGGACCCGGACCTCAGTGTGGCCCTGACCGGCGCCTACCTAACGGGCTCCTACGACCGCGCGGCCTTGATCGAGGTGCTGCTCAATGCCGGGGCGAAGCTGGGGAACGATCCCCACAACCAGGAGATCAGCCTGGCGCTGGTGGAGAACTACCTCTTCAACAGTGCTCACGGGCGAGAGCGATTGCTCCTGGCCGCCGCCAAGCACAACGCGGGCCATCGCAAATACGGCGATCCCCTGGAGTCGTACAGGCGCTTCGCGGAGGCGTGTTTGAGCTAGGGGTCAGTAGCTGGCCCGTAGGAGTGCGTCGCTGTGGGCGAGACCGCCCCGGATGACAGCATCCCGCCGGTCTTTTCTCATGGCTTCAGGATCGATATTCGGGATGCGATGAACCTGAGCCGTCAACAGGGCAAGCCGTGGCGTCGGGCTGACGCCCTCACTGGACCGTGACCCGGCCGCTTTCCACCGTCCGCTTGATCTCGTGGATGGCGGTTCTGAGAGACGCAGGCGGACGCATCACGACGTCCGCAGGGAGGTCGAGGGCGCCTTCCGTGAGGGTCATGATAGCGGCGATAGGTATAGCCCGGTAACGCTCGTGCTCCCTGAGGTACGCGCAGGCCTTCACCTTCTCCTCGGATTCCAGCTCCCTCAGAATGAGCACGCCCGCCGGGAGCGGGTCGATCTCCCCGGCCCGGGGGAGTTCATTGATGGGGAGAAAGCGCGGGACGCAGCCTTCGCGGTCGATGTACTCGGCCACCTCCAGCGCGCTCTCATAGCTCCTGGTCAGCACCAGTAGCGGAGTCTTCTTTGGTGATGAGTTCCGGCGAAACAAGCCGAAGAGGCTCCTGACCATAGTACTTCTCCTTCAGCGCGGCGCGGTCTCCGCCGCTTCGTATTCCAAAGAAGCCACTCCATAGGACGGGGCAGACGCGGCCATGATGATGGTACCAGCGCCCACGATGACAAGCACTGCAGCCGCCGCGACCAAGAGGAGCCCCCTGCGGGGAACCCGAGCCGGGGCCCGTTCCAGGCGTGTCCTCACCGAGTGCTCAGGGGGCGGGGCTCCGGGCCAGCGGACCTCGTACAGGTGGTCTCCCTCGTCAAAGCCGCGCAAGATATGGACTCCCAGGTCCAGGTAGGTCATCTCGGGGATGTCTGTCCCCAGCTGTTTCACCGTTTCCGTGGCCAGAATGCGGCCGCGGCCGGCCAGCGCGGTGATGCGCGCCGCCCGGTTGAGGGTCTTGCCGATATAGTCACCTCCAGCTCCCACGGGTTCGCCGACGTCCAGGCCGATGCCAACATCCAGGGGATGGTTCGGAGAACCGGCGTTGTAGTCGCTCACCGCCTTCATGAGACCGGCGGCGGTGTGCAGCGCCTGGCGGGCCGTCGGGAATACCAGCAGGACGTTGTCGCCTGCCTCATTGACCTTGCGGCCGCCGTGCAGACCAAGCTGCTCTTTCACCAGGCGCTGGAACTGCAGCACCAGGCGGTGCGCGGCCACGTCACCATGGCGGACGGTGAACCCGCTGAAGTCCCGGAGGTCCGCGAACATGAAAGCCGCCAGGGCACTCGACGAGACGCCAGCGCCCATGGCCTCCCAGGGCAGGCCTATTCCTTGAGGCTCGGACGCCGGCTCCATTATTCGACCCACCAACTCCAGGAGCTGAAGGGGGCTGAAGGGCTTGGTGAGATAGGTGCTGGCCCCTGCCGCGAGGGCCTCCTCCCGGTGCTGGTCGCTGGCGGTCAGCATCACCACCACGGTCCCGGCCAGGTCCGCATCTTCCCGTATTCTGCGGCAGACTTCGAGGCCGTCCAGGCCCGGCATGTTGAAGTCGAGGATCGCCACCTGAGGCCGCTCGCGGCGGGCGGCCTCCAAGGCGTCCAAGCCGTCGGCCGCCACCAGGATCTGGTAGGCCTGGCTCTCCAGGGTCACGGCCACCAGCTCGCGCAGGGCCGGGTCATCGTCGGCGATGAGCAATTTCTTGGGGGTCATAAAGGCCTCACGGTTATTCCAGCCCACCACCGCCCCAAGGCGTATGCAATACGCCCCTACGGGTCACGGGGGGTCAGCACCGCGTTCACGGCGTCCACCAGGGCCTGGGGTTGAAAGGGCTTGGTGAGGTAGCCGTTGCAGCCCGCCTCGAGGGCCCGCTCGCGGTCCTGAGGCATTGCGTAGGCGGTGAGGGCGATGACGGGGACTTGGGCCGTGGCTGGGTCGGCCTTGAGGCGGCGGGTCAGGGCCAGGCCGTCGGTGCCCGGCAGCCCGAGGTCCATCAGGATCAGGTCCGGCCGGGCCTCCTGGAGCGCCGCCTCCATGGAGGCCGCGTCCCCCGCGCTGCGCACGGTATGCCCTTGAGAAGC
>CAZPYZ010000256.1:0-6442 GCA_964590215.1 uncultured Dehalococcoidia bacterium
CTTTACTCCCCAATCTCGCTGGCTCCAACCCCATTTTCGTGGGAGGGAGCAGGGGAGGCGTGGTGTTGGGGGGCGGACTGAAGCATCTGCGCGACGAACGAACTCGCAAACCCGACTGTCGCGGAGATGCTTCGCTGGCGCTCAGAATGACAGAAGCCCAAGGATAGGAGGACGGAAATGGTCGCGAACGTAAGAACTTCATCAAGCCCGGCAGGGACCAGCGCGCCGGCGTTGGAGCGCATCGACCCGTACCGGGAATGGCAGAAGAGAGAGGGCGTACCCATAATCGGCGGCGTCTACATACGGGACATGAGGACGGTCGAGGTGGGGGACTGGCCTCGCAAAGGTGTCAGAGGAGCAGTCTGCTACCTGGACGGAGACAATGACTATGACGAGCACATCGTCGAGCTGCCGCCGGGCGCCTCCTCGACCCCCGAGCACCACATGTATGACGAGGCGATCTATATCCTCAGCGGCCGGGGGGCCACCACCGTCTGGTTCGATGAGAAGACGAAGCAGACCTTCGAGTGGGGTGAAGGGAGCTTCTTCGCACTCCCCACCAACGCCTGGTACCAGTTCTTCAACGGCAGCGGCGCCGAGCCCGCCCGCTACTTCTCCGTGACCAGCCTGCCCAGGCTGCTGCGGGAGTTCCACAACGCAGATTTCATCTTCAACGACACCTTCTCCTTCACCGACCGCTACGCCGGGGAGCACAACTACTTCAGCTCGGAGGGGAAGCTGTGGCGGGGACGCAACTGGGAGTCGAACTTCATCACTGACGTCCGGGCCATGAAGCTGTGGGAGTATAAGGGTCGGGGCGGGGGCGGGACCAACGGACGCTTCATGCTGGCCGGCGGGACCATCGGCGGGCATATCTCCCGCTTCCAACAGGGAACGTACAAAAAGGGGCACAGCAGCGACGCCGGTGCACACCTCTTCCTGCTTGCGGGAGAGGGCTACACCACCACTATCCTGGACCGGGTGCAGGGGGTCCGGGGCGATGGGCCAACCATCCGGTATGATTGGGCGCCGGGGAGCCTCTTCCTTTCGGGCTGCGGGCCGGGATACTGGTACCACCAGCACTACAACCTCTCCCCTGGGCCCGCGACCTACCTGGTCATCGGCGTCACCAAGTCCCGTCGCTACGCCAGCAATCGCTGGGAGGCCGAAACCCCGACAGACCTTGACGTAGGGGCCGTCAGCGTCAAATTAGGCGGGAGACAGACCGAGTACCCCGACGAGGACCCAGAGGTGCACCGGGTCTTCGAAACAGAACTGGCCAAGCGGGGGAGGCCGTGCCGGATGAAGGCGCTGGTGCCCTGGTGCACCGGTGAGGTCGGTCCCACGGAGGAAGGGGAATGGGGCGACGAGCACTGAAAACCAGGAAGTGAGGAAATCAGGAAATCAGGGGAAGGGGGGCCCGTCCCTTACTTCCTAACTTCCTGACTTCCTAACTTCCTTCGAAGGAGACACGCCATGTTGAAGCGGTCAAGCATCATCTCCTCGCAGGAGGAACTGCAGACGTTTTACGGCGAGCTGCGTTCGCAGCACCTGACCCCGGCCTGGATCGCCGAGGCCACGAGCCACCAGCCGAAGAGCAAGGCAGTGCCCTACATCTGGCACTGGCGCGACCTGCGACCGCAGGCGTTGCGGGCGGCCGAGCTGGTGGGGACTGAGCAGGCGGAACGCAGGGTGCTCCGCATGCACAACCCCGAGCTGCAGGGTTCCTCCGCCAGCAACACCCTGGTGGCGAACATCCAGATCGTGATGCCAGGTGAGATCGCCCGAGCCCACCGCCATACCCCCTCGGCCTTGCGCTTGATCATCGAGAGCAAGGGGGGGTACACCGTGGTCAACGGCGACCGCATCCCCATGTACCCCGGCGACCTCGTGCTAACTCCGAACTGGACCTGGCATGACCATGCCAACGACACCGATGAGCCGGTGATCTGGCTGGACGGCCTCGACTCGCCGCTGGTCCGGATGCTGGAGGCCGGGTTCTACGAGGAATACCCGGAGGAGGCGCAGCCCTTAGGGGAGGGGACCGACCACAACGTGGCCAAATACGGCGCGGGGCCCCTCCGCCCAGCCTGGGAGGGGCCCTCCACCGCGAACTACTCGCCGCTGTGGCACTACCCCTTCACCCAGGCTCGCGCCGCCCTGGAGCGCCTGGGACGGGAACAGGCGGGGAGCCCTTACGATGGCGTCATCCTGGAGTACACCAACCCGGCGAGCGGCGGCCCCACCATGCCGACCATCGGGTGCTACGTCCAGTTGCTCCGCCCCGGCGAGCACACTCAGGCCCACCGCCACGTCTGCTGTACCAACTACCACGTCATCGAAGGCTGCGGCTACTCGCTGGTGGGGGGCCGGCAGCTGAACTGGGAGGACAAGGACACCTTTACGGTGCCCACCTGGACCTTCCACGAGCACGTCAACACCGGGGACCGCCCCGCCTTCCTCTTCAGCTTTACCGACGCGCCCGCGATGAAAGCGCTTGGGCTGTACAGGGAGGGCGCGGGCGAGTGATTCCCACCAGCGAGATCCCTCGGGGCGTATGCAATACGCTTCTCCCCGGGTACGTCGAGGCGCAGGGCGTTGCCCCCCGTTAGGCGCTCCTGGCTGCTGGTCCCGGCGACGGATCAGGACCTGATCGAGCGCTCATGGACTTTCGGCGCAGACGTGATCGTGCTGGACCTGGAAGACCTGGTGCACGACTCCCGCAAGTACGAGGCGCGAGCCCGGGTCCGCGAGGGGATCGACCACGCCCGAAGGGGCGGAGCCGAGGTCTTCGTGCGCTGCGACCTGGAGCTGCTGTACGCGGACCTGGAGGCCTCGGTCTGGCGGGGCCTCGCGGGAATCGTGCTGCCCAAGGTGAACAGCGTGGCGCAGGTCCGAGAGGCCGAGGCGACGCTGGCACTGTTCGAAGCACAACGAGGCGTCATGAAGGCAGGCCTCGCCGGTGAAGTGAACGAGATCGATGAACCCCGGACCGTGGAGAACTCCCTGGAGATCCATCTCTCTCTGGAGGCGGCGAAGGCGAACTACGGGGCCGAGGAGCTGCTGCGAGCGAGCCCTCGCATTCGATCGGCCAGCCTGGGACGCGCCGATCTGCTCATGGACCTGCGGCCTGAGCCGGGAGGCGACTTGCACATGCTGCCGTACCTCATGCAGCGGCTGGTGATTATCGCCAACACCGTCGGGGTCGCCCCCATAGGGGCGTGGTGGCAGGGGAACTCCCGCGGGATGCGGGCCAGCCCAGAGGATACGCTAGCCTCGGCGAAGCTGGGACGAGCGGCAGGGTTCAAAGGTGCCCTCTGCGTAGACCCGGGCCAGGTGCCCGCCTTAAACGAGGGGTTCACGCCTTCGTCCTCGGAGGCGACGGACGCCCGAAGCTGGATAGAGGCCTTCCAGAAACGCCCTCAGGGAGGCCCATGCGCGGAGCTGGATGGGCTGCTCATCGACGGCCCGCTGGCCGAGGCCGCCCAGGGCTTGTTGGACTGGGTAGAAGCCTGCGCGGAGCGGGACCGGGGGAAAGCGGAAGCTATACAGAGGGCTAGGGACATCCCATCGTTATGACGGCTCTAACGCTGACCCTCACCCTGACCCTCTCCCTCAAGGGAGCGGGGATGCTTACGGGGGTCGGAGGCGCGGCATGACCGGGCGGCAGGTGGTGCGTTCGGGGCTGATGATGCCCATCAACAACAAGCGCTTCGTCGCGGCCTCCTGGACCCGCAACGCCGACAGCCTCGACTACGACCTCGAGGACTCCGTCCCCCAGGGCCAGAAAGACTACGCACGTTCCATCGTGCGGGAAACACTCCCCATCGCCAAACAGGGTGGCGCCAGGGTCAGCGTCCGCATCAACTGCGCCAGCCCGGAGGCAGACCTGGCAGCAACAGTCTGGCCGCCCTTGGACATGGTGAGCCGGCCAAAGACCGAGTCCGCAGAGGACATCCGTCAGATCGACGCGATCATCACCAGATTGGAGCGAGAGCGGGGTATTCGTCCGGGCACGATCGAGATCAACGCCATGATCGAGACGGCGAAGGGGATCGCCAACTGCTACGAGATCGCAGGCAGCAGTCCCCGGATCACCCACTTCAGCGGCGGCGGCGGGTACGATATGTCCCTGGACCTGGGTGTGGAGATGTTCGTTGGATTCGACCAGTTCTTCTACGGGAAAGGGGAATGCGAGCTGGCCGCGCGGGCCCTGGGACTGGAGACGACCATCACGATCTTCATGCCCGACCTGTCGGGCAGCGTTTCGGATGCGGAAGGCGCCTACGCCCGCGCGGAGGCGGGCCGCAAGGCTGGCAACCGGCGGGGCGGCGGCCTCCATCCCGCGGTGGTGGAGCCACAGAACCGGGGCCTCACCCCACCACCTGAGGAGGTGGAAGAGGCGCACCGGGTGCTGGCCTTTTTCGAAGAACTGGACGAGACGGGAAAGGTCGAGGGGTTCATGGACGGTACTATGGTGGACCGCTACGAGGCGGCCCGCGCCGCAGAGCTTGTCGAATGGGCCGCCGCCTGTGCCGAAAAGGACGCCCACAAGGCCCGCTTGCAAGCCCAAACCCGGGCCCACGGGGGAGCCGTCCCCTCTCCCTCTGGGACAGGGTCAGGGTGAGGGGCCCCATGACCTCCAAGCGCTCCCATTCCGTCCACCGCTCCGGCCTCACCATGCCTATCAACAACCCCCGCTTCGTGGACAAGGCGTGGACCCGCGGCTGCGACAGCATCAACCTCGATTTCGAAGACTCGGTACCCCAGAGTCAGAAGCCCCATGCCCGGACGCTAGCACGGGACGCCATCGCCAGCGTCAACCGGGGCGGGGCGGAGGTGACCATCCGCATCAACGAGGGATACATCGAGGCCGACGTGACCGCCGCGCTCTGGCCGGGCCTCGGCGGCCTGAACATGGGCCATACCCGCAGCGCGGAGGAAGTGCGGCTCATGGACCGATGTATGACCGAATTGGAGCGCCGGCGGGGCATCCGTCCTGGGACGGTGGTCCTGGGTGTCGCGATCGATACCACCCTGGCGACGGTGCGCTCGGAAACCATCGCCACCGCCAGCCCTCGGATCCAGGCTTTCAGCGGCGGCGGCGGGTACGATTACTCCCTGGACATGGGCGTCGAGATGTTCGTCGGGTTCGATCAGTTCTTCTATCCTCGCAACGAAACCAGCCTCATCGCTCGAGCCTTGGGGCTGCGGCACGCGGTGCACGCCCAACTCCCGGACACGGCGGGCAACGTCGGTGACGCCGAGCGGGCCCAAGCCCAGGCGGAAGCCAACCGAAGGCTAGGCGGCCGCAACGGCCATGGCCTTCACCCGAACGTCGTTGAGCCCCAGAACCGGGGGCTCACGCCTCCGCCCGGAGAGGTGGAGGAGGCCCAGCGCGTCCTCGCCTTCTTCCAGGAGCTCGACGAAAGGGGGGAGGTAGAGGGTTGGCTCCAGCCTCCTGTCATTACGAGCGAAGCGAAGAGTCTCGAAGGGGGGCGGAGGCTCATCGATCGCTACGAAGCCGCCCGTGCCCAGGAACTCCTCGACTGGGCGGCTGCCTGCGCGGAGAAAGATGCCTTCAAGGCGCGCATGCAGGCCCAGGCCCAGACCCAGGAGTCGCCGGGAGCAGGGTGATGCCAGGTAGTACCATCGTTCGGCGCTCTGTGCTGCTGATCTCAGTACTGGACGAGGCAGCAGTGGCCGCGGCCTGGCAGCAGGAAGCCGACGCCGTCATGCTCGATTTGGCTGACGGGGTACCGGAAGGGGACAAAGAGGCGGGCCGCTCCCAGGTGAGGGACGCCATTACAATCGCGCGGAGGGGCGGAGCCGAAGTATTTGTCCGCATCAACAAGGAGCTGGCTTACGTGGACATCGAGGCCACGGCGTGGCCCGGTCTCACAGGCGTCGTGCTCCCCGCTGTGGACACCCTGTGGGAGGTCCAGGACGCAGCGGGTATCCTGTCGAAGATGGAGCGGCGCCATGGGATCGCCGCAGGGTCCCTCCAGATCTTCGTTCTGTTGGGCACGGCCCAGGGGATATGGAACGTGCGTGCCATCATCAACGCAAGCCCCCGCGTGACGTCAGCGGCCCTGGACGAGACCAACCTGTGCCGGTCCCTGGGGATCGTCCCAAGAATAGACTTCGACCCCTTCCAGTACGCCAAGGGGCGTCTCGTCATCGAGGCCACCGCGGCCGGGGTACAGCCAGTGGGGATCAGTCATCCCCTTGGCGCCCTGCCACGACTTCTGCCCGCTCAGGAGATCCACCGCCTCGCCGAACGGGGACGCAATATGGGATTCAAGGGCACCATCTGCCCGCACCCGTCCTGGGTAGCGTCCTGCAACCAGGCTTTCACGCCCACCGCGGAGCAGATAGAGTACTACCGGGAGGTGCGACGCGTCTTCGCGGAAGGGGTCGCTCCTGTCTCTTATACACATCT
>CAZPYZ010000257.1:0-6422 GCA_964590215.1 uncultured Dehalococcoidia bacterium
CAGATTTTCGAGAGGAGACGCACAATGGCGCGTAGACGGTGTTTCCAGATTCCAGGGGTAGCCCACTCCGGCGGAGGACCGCGGGGGTTCTTGCCCTTCGGGACGATGATCGGCGACTACCTCTTCTCAGGCGGCTGCATGGGGCAGGACCCGGCCAACGGCCAGGTAGTGGAAGGCGCCGAGAACCAGGCGGCCTTCGCTTTCCGCAACGTGGGGACGCTGCTGGACACGGCGGGCTTCACACCGGAAAACATCGTCCACATGTTTGTCTGGCTCAAGAGCAACGACCACCGCAATGCGGTGAACGAGCCGTGGCTGGAGATGTTCCCCGATCCGGAGCACCGGCCGGCCCGCCACGCCATCGAGGCCGACCTTCCCGGGACCATGCTGGTGCAATTGGAGTTCATCGCCCGCCGCGGCCACAGGGCCGAGAGCCTGCACGTCCCAGGGGTTGCCCATGGCGCCCCCATTCCCTTCGCCTCCCGCGCTGGCGACTTCATCTGCTCCAGCGGGATCTCGGGACTGGACCCGGCGACGAGCAAACGGCCAGACAGCGTCGAGGCAGAGGCGGACCTCTGCTTCCAGAACCTGCAGGGGTTGCTGGACTCGGCGGGGGCCAAACCTGAGGACGTCGGCCACATGTTCGTCTGGTACCGGGACCACTCGGTGCGAGAGGTCGTGAATAAGCCCTTCGTCCAGATGTTCCCCACCCAGGGCAACCGTCCTGCCCGTCACGCGGTCATCCGGCCGCTGCCGGGAGGCATGAACCTCCAGCTCGAGGTCATGATCCAGAAGGGCGGTGGCAGGAAGTGCTTCGAGATCCCGGGAGAGGTGGCCCATACCGGCGGCGGCGTCAAGGGCTTCATCCCCTTCGGCACGCGCAACGGGCAGCTGCTCCACTCCGGGGCGACCTTCGGCGCCGATCCCAAAACCGGCAAACTGGGCGAGACCCCTGAGCGGCAGGCGGAGCTGTGCTTCGAGAACACCAGGACCCTGATGGAGACGGCGGGGATGTCCATGGATGACATCGCCCACATGTTCGTGTGGTATAGGGATCACGCCTTCCGGGACGCGGTTAACGGGCCTTGGGTGAAACACTTCCCGAATATGGAGGACCGCCCGGCGCGCCACGCCATCAAAGCCGACCTCCCAGGAGAGATGGCCGTTCAGCTCGAGATCGTCGCGGTCGGGCAGTAGGCGGAAGGCGGAGATCCGAGCCACGACCGTGAGGGAGTGGAGCACCGATGCGACGACCGGCAGAAGGCAGTGGGCGGAAGGAGGAGATCCGAGCCACGACCGTGAGGGAGTGGAGTCCCCATGATCCGCCCAGTAGAAGGCAGAAGACGGTGTTCGGGGGGCGGAAGCTGAAAGCTGATGACTGAAGGCTGACGTGGGACCAACCCTCGCTCTGGCCCGCTTTGTCGCCCAGGGCGTCTTCGAGGATCTCCCCCCTTCGGTGGCCCACCAGGCCAAGCGCTGCCTGATTGACTGGCTCGGAGTGACCCTGGGTGGTCAGCGGGAGCCGGCAGCGGGCCTGCTGATGGACTACGCCCGGCTGGTGGGCGGGGCGAGCCAGGCCACGGTGCTCGGTCGAGGGTTCCGCACCAGCCTGCCCCTGGCCGCCCTGGTGAACGGGCTGGCCGGCCATGTGCTGGACTTCGACGACACCCTGATGTCGGCTGAGACATCCCTTCATGGGAACACCCCGGTGTATGCCGCGGCTCTTGCGGTGGCGGAATGGACGCGGGCGAGCGCTGCGGCGTTGCTGAACGCGTTCGTCTTGGGCTTCGAAGTTGCGGCGCGGGTGGCCCTGGCCCTGGGGCTGCAGCACTACGACGCCGGCTGGCACGCCACGGCCGTCGCGGGCCGCTTCGGCGCCGCGGCCGCCGCCGGCAAGCTGATGGGGCTGCCCGAGGCCCAGCTTGCTACAGCCATGGGCATCGTCGGGACCCAAGCCGCGGGGAACAAGGCCGTCTACGGGACCATGACCAAAAGCCTCCACGCCGGCAGAGCCGCCCACGACGGTGTGGCGGCCGCCCTGCTGGCCCGCGCTGGGTTCACCAGCGCCCAGGACATCCTGGAGGCGGAGCACGGCATGCTCCGCCTCTATACCTCGGAGCCTCACCCGGAACGGCTGCTGCCGTGTCCCGACGGGGCTTATGCAGTTCTGGAAGACGGCTTCAAACCGTATCCCTGCGGCTCCTTGATCCACGCTAGCATCGACGCAGCCCTGGAGATCGCCGCCGCAATCCCCGCTCTCCCTCTGGGAGATGCTGTCCTGAGCCGAGAGCCTGCCCTGAGCGGCCTCGAACGGAAGGAGGGCAACGGTGAGGACGTCCAATGGGTGCAACGGATCGAGGCCAAGGTGAACACCTACACGGCTAACGTCACCACCAACGCCGATCCACGCACGGGGCTGGAGACCAAATTCAGCGCTCAGCATGCCATCGCCGCTGCATTGGTCCGGCGGCGCGCGGGACTGGACGAGTTCAGCGACGCGGCCGCCAAGGACCCGACTATCGCCGCGATGCGGAAGCGGGTGCAGCTCATCGCAGTCCCGTCCTGCGGCAAGGAGCAGGCGACCCTGACCGTGCACGTCGAGGATGGGCGCACTCTGCAAGCACATGTACAACAGGCCCGGGGCACGGTAGGCCGGCCACTGGACGACAAGGCCCTAGGCGAGAAGTACAGGGCACTCGCGGAGCCGGTGCTCGGGACACGCCGGGCCGCCCGGCTGCTGGCGCTACTGCGGCGCTTCGAGGAGGTGCCCTTGGCGGCGGAACTCTGCCGGCTTGCGCGTCCGGCCAGGTGAGTGTCATGCAGCCTGGTGCTGACGACGGATGGCTTGCCAACGTTAACCTTCAGTGCGGGGAGAGATTACCGCCTGAAGGAGACGCAGGGAGCCGACGGCCACCCCGTACGAGGCGGCGCGTCATCGCGTTCTTGCCCCGGGGCGGCAGGTTTCGCCCTGGGGTACACTCCCAATACCACTTCAGGAGAGCATCATGCCAAACCCAGTAGTCCACTTCGAGATCAACGGCAAGGACGCGAAGAAGCTGCAGGCGTTCTACAAGGACCTCTTCGACTGGCACGTCGACGACAATAACCCCATGAACTACGGCATGGTTGATACTCACGCGGGCGGGATCAACGGCGGCATCGCAGAGGGCGACAATCAGGTGACCGTCTATGTCGAGGTCGATGACCCTCAGGCGTATCTGGACAAAATCAAGGCCAGGGGCGGCAAGGTTGTCCACGAAGTGGAGGTGATCCCGAATATGGTGACCTTCGCGCTCTTCTCCGACCCCAGCGGCAACGTCGTGGGACTGGTGAAGGCCGAACCGCACTAACCCGAAGCATGGCCTACGACAAGGATCTGGCGCAACGTATCCGTGAGGCTCTGGGCGGCACGCCTGGGCTGACCGAACGGGCCATGTTCGGAGGCATCGGGTTCATGGTCCATGGGAATATGGCCTGCGGCATCTTGAATGAAGAACTGATGGTCCGGGTGGGACCGGAACGGCACGGAGATGCGCTGGCCCGGCCGCATGTGCGGGTCTTTGACTTGACAGGGCGTCCGATGAAAGGATGGGTGGTGGTTTCCTCCCAAGGGCTGGCCTCCGCAGACTCGCTGCGGGCGTGGCTGGATGAGGGAGTCGCTTACGCGAAATCGTTACCGGAGAAGTAAGCCATGGCACAGGTACAAGTACTGATCGGCACCCGCAAGGGCGCGTTCATCATGGAAAGCGATGCCTCCAGGAAGGACTGGTCCCTACGCGGCCCCTACCGCCCCGGGGACGTCGTGATGCACATGGCCTTTGACTACCGAAGCGGCATCCTCTATGCCGCGACCGGGGAGCCCTGGTTCGGCTCACGGATCTACCGCAGCAGGGACCACGGTCATACCTGGGACGAGCCCGCGGGCGGGCCTGCCTTTCCTGAGGACAGCGGGAAAAAACTGGAGAAGGTGTGGCACGTTGAGCCGGGGCGGGCTGACGAACCGGGAGTGGTCTACGCCGGGATGGAGCCGGCGGCTCTGTTCAAGAGCACGGACAACGGCGATAGTTGGAGCTGGATTGACGGTCTGAACCGACACCCCACGGCCGAGCAGTGGCACCCGGGCGCGGGCGGACTCTGTCTGCACAGCATTGTGCTGCCGCCGGATGACCTCGAGGAGGTCGTGGTGGCTATCTCCGCCGCTGGGGTGTTCCGAACGCAAGACAATGGTAAGACGTGGGCCCCGAGCAACACTGGCACCCGGGCCAACTTCACCCCTGACATGCCGGTCACCTACCCGGAGTTCGGCCAGTGCGTGCACCACGTGGTGCAGCACCCTTCCGTGCCAGAGCAGATGTACCAGCAGAACCATTGCGGCGTCTACCGCAGCGACGACCGCGGGCGGAGTTGGACGGAGATTACGGAAGGGCTGCCCTCCGACTGGGGCTTCCCAATGGTGGTCCATCCCCACGATCCCAATACCATCTACGTCTGCCCCGGGATCAGCGGTTACCAGCATTGGGCCCCGGGGGCGAAGCTTGGGGTCTACCGGAGCCGGGACCGGGGCAGCTCCTGGACGCGCCTCGACAAGGGACTGCCGCAGCAGGACGCCTATCTGATCTCCCTACGGGAGGGGATGGCCATAGACCGGCTGGACCCGCCGGGGATCTACCTGGGGACAAACACGGGCCAGTTGTATTACAGCGCCGATGCGGGTGAAAGCTGGCGGGCGGCAGGTCCCCTCTTCCCGCCCATCCTCGGGATCGGCGCCGTGACGCTCTAGACCCTTGAACGCTTGCGTGCCATACTGCATGCAAAAGTGCATGCATGGAGGCGCTATGGCCCAATTGACAGTCAGGGGCCTTTCCGATGAAGTGATAGCAAGGCTCAAGGCCGCGGCGGCCGCTGAGGGCAAAAGCCTCAACAAGCTGGCACGCGGCGCGCTGGAGGAACGGGCCGAGCGCGCCGGCCTGCGAGCGGGCTGGCTGCGATGGGCGGAGGAGGCGGAGCAGATCCAGGAGCGGATTCGCGCCCGACTGGGACACGATATGGAGGACATGACGGTCAAACTCCTCAATGAGGATCGCTGGTCCCGTTGACCACTGCCCCGCTTTACGTTATAGATGCCTCCATCGGCGCTAAAACCGTCGTCCGCGAGCCTGACAGTCCGCTGGCGGTCCGCTTCCTCCGGGTGGCGGCCGCAGCAGGTGCACTATTCCTGGCGCCCGCCAATTACGCCTCTGAGGCCGCGAACGTCCTCTGGAAGCACTGCCGGCTTCTCGGTGACCTGACCTGGGACGAGGCGGAGGACGGGCTGCGGGCAATGCTGGCCACTCCGCCGGTCCTCTACCCTCTTCCCCTCCTGGCGGAGCACGCCCTTCAGCTGGCCCTCCACTTCAGGCGCCCCGTGTACGACTGCTTCTATGTGGCCCTGGCCCAGCGGGAGCGCTGCCCCCTGGTGACCGCCGACCGCGGGCTGGTCAATCAGCTGGGCGACCAGTTCCCCAACATTCTGTCTTTAGAACAGGCGGCCGCAGGGTTGCCGTGACGAGTCACGACAAACAGGAATGGCTCAACGGCCCCTACCAGCGTTCGGTGGAACGCTTGTCGGAACGGGAGACTCCCTTCACGACCTCCTCGGGCATCCCTCTTGAACCTCTATACGCCCCCGAAGACCTGGACGAGCTGGACTATGCGCAGGACCTGGGGTACCCGGGTGAGCCACCCTACACGCGGGGCATCCAGCCGACCATGTATAGGGGTCGCTTCTGGACGATGCGGCAGTACGCAGGATTCGCCTCTGCGGAAGAGTCCAACCGGCGCTATCGCTACCTCCTGGACCAGGGGCAGACCGGCCTTTCAGTAGCCTTCGACCTCCCGACCCAGATGGGATACGACTCGGACCATCCCATGGCGTCGGCGGAGGTCGGCCAGGTGGGCGTGCCCATCGACAGCCTGCGAGACATCGAGGTCCTGTTCGAGGGGATCCCCCTGGACCGCGTCTCTACCTCCATGACCATCAACGCCACCGCGCCCATCCTGCTCGCCTTCTACCTCGCTCTCGGAAAAAAGCAGGGCGCCGATCTCCACAAGCTGGAGGGGACGGTCCAGAACGACATCCTGAAGGAGTACATCGCCCGGGGAACGTATATCTATCCGCCCCAACCCTCGTTACGGCTCATCACTGACCTGATCCGGTTCTGCAGCGAGGAGGCGCAGTCCTGGAACACCATCAGCATCAGCGGCTACCACATGCGTGAGGCCGGCTGTACCGCGGCCCAAGAGTTGGGCTTTACGCTGGCAAACGCTATCGCCTACGTGGAGGCGGCCCTGGCGGCGGGGCTGGCCATCGACGTTTTTGCTCCTAGGCTTTCCTTTTTTTTCGTGGCCCAGAGCAACTTCTTCGAAGAGATTGCGAAGTTCCG
>CAZPYZ010000258.1:0-4333 GCA_964590215.1 uncultured Dehalococcoidia bacterium
CGGTGAGGCTGTCAGGCGTCGTCGATGCGAGCTTGACCAGTTCCTGCGCGGGGTCCCCCCTCAGCACCAGGGCCTCGTTGTCCACTCCGGTGACCGTCAGGTCTCTTTCCCGGTCCGCCAGGTACGACGCGGCCTCCTTTTCGGCGTAGGCCGTGTCGTCACCGTAGGGAGGACCGCCGGTGAGGGGGGCTGCCGCCATGACGTAGGAATAGTGTGGCACGACGCGCGCCATGAGCAGACGGGCTCCCAGGGACCGGGCGAAATACTGGGCGAGCGCCATCGCCCGCTCGGCCAATGCGGAGCCATCGAGGGGAACGATGATAGTCCTGGGTGCGGCGACCGGAGGCTGCAGTCCGTGCCTTGGCCGGAAGAGCAACATGGGCGTAGTGGCCAGATGCATGACCCGGTCCGTGATGCTCCCCAGGACCATGCGCCCGATGCC
Organism: uncultured Dehalococcoidia bacterium; assembly: GCA_964590215.1. Lineage (GTDB taxonomy): Bacteria > Chloroflexota > Dehalococcoidia > SHYD01 > SHYD01 > CAZPYZ01. The sequence goes on from CAZPYZ010000258.1 coordinate 443, forward strand.
CGCTCTTCCGTGGGTGGCCATCGCTATGAGTTGTTCTCCATCGGGACCGGCAGCCGCCACAATCTCTTGCTCCGGGGTGCCCACCACCGCGGCCGTCTCCACCTCCATCCCTTCGGCCTCAAGCTGTTTCGCGAGAGCCCCCATGTAGACACGCGCCCACCCCTGCTGCTGCACTACCAACTGCTCCAAGAACACGCTTTGTCCCGGAACCTCCTGCTCCTCTATCGTGTGCGCAGCAGGGTCCACCACGTGTAACAACTTCAGCGGGATGTGCATCCCTTTAGCGAGGGCGCCGGCATACGGGACTATCTGCTCGCTCAGCCGCGATCCATCCAGGGGAACGATGATCTTACTGAACATCACGCCTTCTCCTTGTCATCGACCCTTCGACTGCGCTCAGGGCAGGCTTTAGTGGCCGGCCATACCGGAACTCTGCGCGGGGCTGGCACCCATTGACGTATAGAGCCATGGGGCAGGTTCTCCGGCTACGTTGAGATGACCAACGGCCCCCCGAAGCAGCCGGCTGAGGCTGTGGTCAACCAGCAGGTAGGCGCCGGGCACTTCCAGCTTCATATCGACGATGGCCGCACCCCCTGCAGGGACCCGGGTAGTCTGCACGTTGGTGAGCGGCTCCATGGCCCCTTCCGGATAGACTCGGTCGAAGATCTCGCCGATGACGTGGAAGCTGGAGGTCATATTCGGGCCGCCTACGCCAAAGTAGATCCGAACCGTTTCCCCCACCCGAGCGGCCAACGCCTTGTCGCCCACGAGTCCCGTCGTGGAGCCGTTGAACACCACGTACTCGGGGTTCTCCGCTAGCATCTTGTCCGGGGCAAAACTCTGGCTTCCGCTCTGGCCCAAGGAGCCCTGGGTATAAAAATCGCCCTGCATGACGTAGTACTCGTGGTCCACCCTGGGAAGCCCCCCCGGCGGCTCGACGAGGATGAGACCGTACATCCCGTTGGCGACATGCTCAGGCACAGGGGGCGTGGCGCAGTGGTAAACGTACAGGCCTGGGTTCAGGGCTTTGAAGCGGAGGCCCGTGGAGAGGCCTGGTCCCGTCTGAGTGACCGCCGCTCCTCCACCGGGACCGGTGACGGCGTGGAGGTCAATGGAATGAGGATTTCTGCTGCCGGAGGCATTTTTCAGGCTGATTTCCACCGTATCGCCCTGCCGTACCCGCAGCATCGGACCGGGCACGGTGCCTCCGAAGGTCCAATAGCGATACTCGACCCCTTCGGCCAGTTGCCCCGTCTGTTCAATCGTCTCCAACTCGTACCGCACGACGGTCGGTTCGCTGCGGTCGATTGGGGCTGGCGTCCGCGGCGGGGACACTAGCTCAGGGGTGACCGAGGCCGGGCCTCGTGGCCCGCTGGGCGCTGGAGAGACCGCGGTGCTGCACCCTACGACCGCGAGGCCGCCCACAAGCAAGGCTATTGCTGTTAGATGTCCTTTCATCAAGTTCCTCCCGAATCGGCTGGTGATACTTTCAGCCTAGGGGCCAGCGCTGCATGGGACACCCCTCGCCTTGGGGGTTTTGCCCCACCGCCATGCCACCCATTTGGGTGGGTCTTCCTCCCCCGAAGGAGGGTTGAAGAAGAATTGGTCCGGCTCCGATCAAGAAGAGAGGATGCGGAGTGGCTATACTTCACCCCAGGAACTCCGAAGGATCTTACAAATGCCCGCTGCCCGCGTCCTTCTAGCTGACGACCACGCGCTTTTCCGAGACGGCCTGGCCAGTCTTCTAACCGCCTGGGACCTGGACGTGGTAGGCCAGGCGAGCAATGGCCGGGAGGCGGTGGAGAAGGTTCGGGCGCTCCGACCGGACCTGGTGCTGATGGACGTCCACATGCCGGAGATGAACGGCCTCGAGGCCACTCGGATCATCAAGACGGAGATGCCCGGGACCAAAGTCGTGATCGTGACCGTTTCTGACGCGGAGGAGAGCCTATTCGACGCGGTCAAATCAGGGGCCGAAGGCTATATCCTGAAGAACGCCTCGGGAGAGGAGTTCGGCCGGTTGCTCAGCAACCTGGCCCGTGGTGAACCCGCTATGTCCCCCGGCCTCGCACGCCGGCTGTTAGAAGAGTTCGCTCGGGGTAGTTCCAGGAAAGGCGCCGGGGGAGACATAGAGGAAGCGCTCACCCCCCGGGAGCAGGAGGTGCTGGAGCAAGTAGCCGCAGGCAAGACCAATCGTGAGGTGGGGGGTATCCTGTTCGTCTCGGAAGAAACGGTGAAGTACCACCTGAAGAACATCATGCAGAAGCTGCATTTACGGAACCGCGCCGAGGTCGTCGCTTGGGCTATTCGCCACCAGCAATACCGGCCGGACCGGTAGCCCTGGAAGGACACAATGACCCGCGCCTCTACGGCTCCCGCTAGCCGAAATCGGCGTCGCGGTGGCTGATGCCACGCGGGCCAACGGCCCGAGTGATCAGGAGCTAGCCCGCTACCGCCACTACCTGGTTTCAGAATGGGAGGCGGCCGCGCTGTATCAGCGGCTGGCCGATGCCGAAGGAGACCCCGGTCGTGGAGCGGTGCTGCGCGAGCTGGCGGCTATGGAGTTGAAGCACGCCGCCCGCTGGGAAGCCAGGTTGCGGAGCGCGGGAGCCGAAATTCCTCGGTGGCGGCCGGAGTGGCGAGGGCGTGTCCTGAGCTGGCTGGCGGCCAGGGTTGGCACGGGCGCGGTGCTTCCAGTGCTGGAGGCCCTGGAGCGCGGCGATGCGGACATGTACGCCCAGGAGCCCGGCGCGGAGGACTTATTGGCGCAGGAGCGGTCGCACCGTCGAATCTTCGCCGGACTGCGGGGGAAACGGCGACTACACCCAGTCGGCGCCGATGAGGTGGAGGGGCGTCATGGCCCAGGCGCGAGCAACCTACGGGCGGCCGTCTTCGGCGTCAATGATGGCCTCGTCTCCAACCTCAGTCTTGTGATGGGCGTCGCGGGCGCGGGCGCCGGTGCCGGCGTTGTGCTGCTGGCGGGGTTGGCCGGGCTGCTCGGAGGTGCTTTCTCCATGGCCGCGGGGGAGTATATTTCGGTACTGACCCAACGAGAGCGGCTGGAGCGAGAGCTGGAGGTGGAGCGGGCGGAACTGGAGGAAGACCCTGAGGAGGAAGAGGAGGAGCTGGCCCTCATCTACCGGGCAAAGGGGCTCCCGGCTGAGGACGCGCATCGGGTCGCCCATCAGCTCATCGTCAACAAAGAGACCGCCTTGGATACCCTGGCCCGGGAAGAGCTCGGTCTGGACCCTCGAGAGTTGGGCGATCCTCGAGGCGCTGCGGCCAGTTCTTTCATCTCCTTCGCCTTAGGCGCCATCCTGCCGGTGATCCCCTTTTTGTCAGGGATGGGCGAGCTAGCCGTTCCCGCCAGCGCCTTCCTGAGCGGCGTCTCACTACTATTGGTGGGGGTCGCTGCCGGCATCCTGACCGGGAGGCCGCTGCTCTTCACAGGTGGGCGCATGGTGCTGTTTGGAGGCGCCGCCGCGGGAGTGACCTACCTGGCGGGCCGGCTCTTGGGGGTGGCCACCGCCGGCTGACGCGTAACCTCGGTTCGTCGAGATCGCACAGGGTACGGCTTTTGACAATAGGCACGGCCAGTGTTAGCGTGCGGGCGATTGCCGTAAAACGGAGGAACAGGTTTATGCCGGTGCTGGGTATCGACGCGGATGCGCACATTGACGAAACAGAACAGACTTGGGAGTACCTGGAGGAGGCAGAGCGGCGTTTCCGGCCCGTGAGCTGGGATCTGTCGGAGCAGCGCGGGTTCGTGCCGGGGGACCCGCGCCAGCACCGGCTCTGGCTCATCAGCGGGAACGCCAGGCTGCGGCGCTTCCGGGACGACAAGCGAACTGGCACCACCCGGGAGACGCGAGAGCTGATGGATATCGACGC
>CAZPYZ010000258.1:4343-6420 GCA_964590215.1 uncultured Dehalococcoidia bacterium
TGGGGATCGAGGTCCAGGTGCTGTTCCCGACGACGTTTCTGCACGCGACGACGGCCGAGCCCGAGGTGGAACTGGCCCTCTATCGAACCTATAACCGCTGGATGGCGAACCGGACGGCAGCTTCGGGTGGCAGACTGCGGTGGGTGGCCCTGCCGCCCGTCCACACCATGGACCGGGTCGGCGAGGAACTGCGGTTCGCCAAGGATCACGGCGCCTGCGGGGTCATGAAGCGTGGTGTGGAGTGCGGAATGCGCCCCGCCAGCGACGGCTATTTCTTCCCCATGTACGAGGAAGCGGAGCGACTGGACCTGCCCATCTGCATCCACCAGGGCAACGGCGACGCCGCGTTCTCCAACGCCGGAGACGCGGGACAGTTGGGCACCCTCTACGTGCTGGCGGCCTTTACTGCCCTGGCATCCCATAGCGTGCCGGACAAGTTCCCCGGGCTCCGCTGGGGGTTCATTGAGGCAGGCGCTTCATGGATCCCGTACTTGATCAAGGACCTGCGGGCCAAGCACCGGCGGTTGGATTTCTCCCGATCGGACTACAAGACGGACCTGCTGCGGGCGTGCAAGTTCTACGTAACCTGCGATACCGAAGATGATATCCCCCATCTGCTGGAGTTTGGGACCGAAGACAACCTGATGCTGGGAACTGACTACAGCCACGCCGATCAGTCGGCGGAGCTTGAGGCCCACTCGATTGTGCTTGGGATGAAGGAGCTGGCGCCAGGGGTGGCTGGAAAGATAGTGCGGGAGAACGCTAGGGTCTTCTACGGGCTATAGGGGCAACCGGCAGAGGCAAAGGCACTCGGGCACAGGCAAGTGTGCTCCATTATCCGGAGGAAAACATGACGGAAGTGAACCGCAGGCAGTTTCTGGAAAGCGCTGCGATGCTGGGCCCATTGTCGGTGGCGGTGTCATGCGCTCCGGCGGCGGGTCCCGGCGGGGACGCGGGCAGCACCTCGGGCAGCGAGCCCTGGCACCAGGAGTGGGACAAGCTGGTGGCGGCGGCGAAGCAGGAGGGAAAGCTGGTACTGCTGACCCGCCCAGGGGCGGGATACCGCAAGGCGCTGGAGACCTTCGAGGACGCGTTTCCCGGGATCTCGTTGGAACACACCTCGATGACGTCCGTGCAGTTCGTGCCGCGGCTAACCCAGGAGCGGCAGGCGGGCGTCTACACGTTGGACCTCATGGTCTCGACCTTCGGGCCGGGCAACCGAGGCCTCATAGAGGCGGGGGTCATGGACCCCATCCGCCCAGTGATCTTCCGTCCGGACGTGACGGACGATGCGGTTTGGTACGGAGGCTTCGACGATGGATTTGTTGACCGGCATAAGAAGTACGCGTTTGGCTTCGTGAACCGGCGCACGAAACCGATCTGGATCAACACCAACCTGGTGCGGGACGGGGAAATCAAGACGGCCGCGGACCTCTTGAACCCAAAATGGAAGGGGAAGATCGTCGCGGCGGACCCCAGGCCCGCCGGCTTCGGAGCCACCGCGGGCACCGTTATGCGCCTTGCTTTGGGAGACGACGTTATCCGGCGCTTCTTCAAGGACCAGGAGCCGCTGCTGCAAAAGGACTACCGGCCGATGATGGACTCCCTGATCAAGGGACAGTACGCCATCGGATTCAACGCGATCAGCGAGACCTTGATGGATGAATACCTGCAGCAGGGGGTCGGGAGACACTTGAAGTCTATCGAGGTGGAGAACCTGGACTACGTGACCATCGCGAATGAGACGGCCTACCTGATCAACAAGGCCCCTCACCCCAATGCGGCGAAGCTGTTCTTGAACTGGCTGCTCACGAAAGAGGCCCAGAAAGTGTGGTGCGACAACGCGGAGACGAACTCGCGGCGCCTGGACGTCGCGGTGCTGCGGGAGGACCTCGTCCCCACCCCAGGAAAGAAGTATGCGCGGGTGGACTCAGAGGAGTTCACGGTGGAGATCGACCGGACCCAGCAGATCGCGCTGGAGGTGCTCAACTAGGGACTAGTACTACTACGTTAAGTATAGTGGACAATTGCCCTCTCGCCGTGGGATACTGCCGGCATGGCAGCGACCTATCGGGAA
>CAZPYZ010000259.1:0-6388 GCA_964590215.1 uncultured Dehalococcoidia bacterium
CGCCGGATGCTTCCTTCGTCAGCATGACAACTGCGCCCGTACAGAAACTTGGTGCACCCTGGTCGCGGCGGGGCGTGGAGGTCCGGCGGTCCTTGTGATACCCTTGCCCCGCAGCCCCAATCGCCGGGAGACCCAGCCCCTACGGATAGACTGACCAGCTCGTAGCGGTGAGGTCTCCCCGCCCAGACAGGAGGGATATCATGACGATCCAAGCGCCACCGGCCAAGGAGACCAAGGAGGCCTTCAGGTCCTTTAAGATTCACCCGCAACTGCTGGACTACGGCAAGACCAGCAACTCCCTGGTGCGGGGGGAGGTGATCTCCTGTGGGGTCCAGGTCATCGCCAGCGGCGGCGAGACCAACCTTCACGCCCACAAAGGAAACGAGGCGATCTGGATCGTCCTCAACGGGGAAGCCACCTTTTATACCACCGACGACGAGGTGGTGGCGAAGATCGGGCGCTACGAGGCGCTGTACATCCCGGAGAGCACGCCATACTGGTTCGAAAGCTCCGGGCCGGCCGACGAGAACCTGGTGATCCTCCGGCTGGGCGCGAACGTGCCGGGCAAAGAGCGAGGACGCATCGATTACGGCGAGCGGAAATTTGCCACACGCAACGACGAGGTTGGCGCCTACGTGAAGCGGCCCATCACCGTGCGGGAGGGCGCGTTCTTCGGGGAGTAGTCCCTGAGACGGTCATTCGGACATTCTGAGCTTGGGCAGGCGGCGCAACGCCGCCAAAGACCGGCAATGACACCGGAGCGTGAGCGTCCGCTCAGTGTGATGCTGACGAAGGAAGCATCTGGTGGGGTGGTGGCCCCCCGGCCGCCAGACCCTTCGTTCCTCAGGGTGACAGGTAGCGTATCCGATGCCATTGAAAGGGAGCGGTGGCGGTGGGGCGTAGCTGGCGGCCGGAGAATTGGCGGCCAAGGGAGCTATCGCACCAGACCATGCCCCCCAGCCGCTGTCCTGAGCTTGCCGAAGGATTCTCCGCTCAGAGTGATGGAGAAAGCGGAGAGGTCCCCTCAGGCAGGCTCAACAGCACCCGCGTCGGAGCGTTCTCCAACCTCATGCTCCCTCCGACCACCGCCATGAGGGTGTCATAGAGCGCCAGTCCCTGACCGGATCCATCGGTCCCAGCTTCGGCGCCGAAGCCCGGGCCATCGTCTGCAACAGTCAGCTCGATGCCGCGGGTACCGCTGACCGAGATGGTCAACCCCTTCCCGCCGTGCTTGACCGCGTTGCGGACCGCCTCACGGGCCGCGCCGAATAGGACCTCCGCGGTGACAGCAGGCAACTGCCGCAAGGCCGGCTCTGCTTCGGGCTCCACCTTCCAGGTGATGGAGTCAAAGGATTCCGCAGCCGCGGTCTGGCGGAGCGCCGGCAGAAGCCCGCTGCGGACGACCTCCGGGGCGAGGGTGGTGGGGAGGGACTGCAGCAAATCCGCGAGCCGTTGGTGCACCTCCGCGAGCATTGAAAGCGTCTCCGGTTGGCCGTTGTTCCGCCCGTGGAGCGTCAGCATCGCTGTGTGGAGGCGGGGCGGCACATCATCGTGGAGGGTCCGGCGGGTGCTCTGGTCGAGCACCTGGCTCTCTGCCAGCCGTTGCTTTTGCAGCGCCATCAGCCTGCGAGTGAGCTCGGCGCTGGCCCTGGCGTCGATGAGACGTTCGGCTGCCGCACGCGCCACCTCTATTTCCTCGCGGGTATAAAGGCCGCCGTCCCGCTTCGGGCCCACCAACAGCGCCCCGTTTCCAAGGGGCACCGCCCAGGCCGCTCCCTGGTACGACTTTGGGTCCAAAGGCACACAGATATCAGGCCCGGCTCTGAATCCTTGCTCAGCCCCTGCGCCTTGGCCATGGTGCGGGTGCTCCAGTGGGTGGCCCCGGGGGGCTTGGTCTGGGCCGTGGCCTGCACGATCTGGTTCACCCGCTCGGCTCCATAGGTGACCCGCCGGCCCCGGCCCGGTGCGATCTCGGTGAGGGCGCCAGGGCCACCCTCCAGGAAGCGCTGCCGCCAGAGGATGACGGTGGGACGACTGACGTCCACCTCTCGGGCAATCCGGCTATTAGGAAGGCCATCAGCGGCAAGGAGGGCAATCCTGGCCGGGAGGGCAACGCTTTGGGGCGTGTTGTGGGCACGGACCCAGGCTTCCAGGGTTCGACGTTGCTCGGGGGCTATGGGGAGGGCCTCAGCGGATTTTGGCATGGAGTAAGCCTACGCCAAATGCCGCCTGTATCTCAATCTATTTGCGAGACAGTAGACTAGAAGTCCGGCCGGCAACCGGTGGTGCAGGCTTTCCAGCCTGCACTGGCAGGTTTGGAAACCTGCCCCGCCTGAGGGTCACTCCCTTTTTCGGGTGCACCCCTAGGTCAACGAGCCACCCTACGTCCCAGCGCTTATCGCCGCGGGGACATCGGACTCCATCCTGGGCATCCGCGCTCCCCTCATCTCAATAGTCGCTCAGGTTGAGGCCCGTCTCCTCGCCTGCGCCTCTTCCGCTCTTCGGCTTGATGTAACTGTTTCCGCTGCTGTCCTTGAACAAATCCAATCCCGCGCTTCGGGCATCCATCAACGTGATAGTATCTGCTCCGCTGGCTATGCGGTGAGTGTGGGAAGGGAGAGCCAATCGTGAGACTGAGTCTGGCCTTCGAGATGCAACGGCCCGTGCTTGATGACCACGCGGTGGTCCAGGAGACCATCGAGCAGTGTGTGCTGGCCGATCAAATGGGCTTCGACGCCGTATGGTTCGTGGAGCATCACTTTCTCACCAGCTTCTCCATGTCGCCCTGTCCGGAGGTCATCTTCGGGGCGCTCAGCCAGCGGACGAAGCGCATCCGCCTGGGGTTCGGCGTCGTTATCCTGCCTTATCACCACCCCGTGCGCGTCGCCGAGCGTGTCGCCATGGTCGACCACCTGTCCGGCGGACGGGTGGAGTTTGGCACCGGGCGCTCGGCCGCCTATGAGCTCACCGGCATGGGCATCGATCCCCGCGATACGCGCGACATGTGGGCCGAGTCCCTGGAGATGATCCCCAGGATCTGGGAGCATGGGCTCTTTGAATGGGACGGTCGTTTCTGGAAAGTGCCCCCACGGGATGTGCGGCCCAAGCCCTTTCAGCAACCCCATCCGCCCATCTGGGTAGCAGCGCTGCAGCCAGCGACCTATCAACTGGCCGCGGAGAAGGGCATCGGGGTAATGGCGCTGAGCGTGGCCGCGCCTTCCTACCTCGCTCCCCATATCCAGGAGTACAAAGCCCGGGTGCAGCATGCCAGGCCCGTAGGGAAGTTCATCAACAACCAATGGCTGACTTCCACCATGGGTTTCTGCGATCCCGATGATAGAGCCGCCCGCGAGCTCGCGGCGCAGTCGCTCAAAACCTTCTTTGGACCGGACCGCCCCTACCTCAAGGACCAGAAAGAGCTCTACGGACAGCTCATCGAGTCCTGGGGCGGCGTGCCGGATCACCTGAAGGCGAACTTCGCCCGCTATATCAAGACCGAAGGGACGGAGGGTGCGCCCGAGGTCGACCTTTCCGGTGGATCAGGCCAGATCCTCAATGCTGTCTGGAACCAGCTTGACGCTGACACCCTGGCAGAACGCGGGGTCATAGTGGCTGGCAACCCAGCCAGCTGCCTCAAAGCTATCGGCATCCATGAAGCCTCGGGGGCGGATGAGCTGCAGTTTCTCATGAGCACTGAAACGATTCCCCATGAGAAGGTGATGTCCTCCATCGAGATGTTCGGTAAGCACGTCATCCCGGAGCTGAAGAAGCGTGCCGTACCGCAGATGGCCCGAGAACTTTGACCGCGGGCAACGGTCCAAGTAGCATACGCACCTCGCGCGTGGAACCAGAGTCCCATGCGGCTCGAGAAGGAGGGCAGGCAATGGCTAGCCAGTTTTGGAGAAGTGACGGGGTCCAACTCACTCGACGGGGGCTCCTCAAGACGGCCGCGGTACTGGTGGGTGCCTCTTGTGCACCTCAGGTCCCTTCGCCCCAGGACAGCCAGCCCCCGCCCGGCGACGCATCGAGCCCCGCTGATTGGCGGGGCCAGTGGGCGGAACTGGTAGCCGCCGCCAAACGTGAAGGCAAGGTCGGTCTGTTCACTACCTCCAGCGTCGGCCACCGCAAGTGGGTCGAGGCCTTCGAGGCCGCGTTCCCCGGCCTCTCCGTGCAACACCTCCAACTGGGTTCCTCGGACTTGCTGGTGCCCCGCATCACAGAGGAACGGAAGGCCAGTATCTACGAGTTCGATGTGCTGGTCACCTCCGCGGTCGTCGCCATCCCCCGGCTGATCCCCAATGGCGTCCTCGACCCGCTGCGGCCCCTCCTCTTTCGGCCCGATGTGTTGGACGACAAGGTCTGGCGCAATGGCTTCGAAGGAAACTGGCTCGATAACGAGAAGCGGTGGGGCTTCGCCATGGACGAACGGCTGGGCGTCTGGGGCATTAACACCGATCAGGTCCAGCCCGCTGAAGGATTAAGCCTGCAACACCTGCTGGACCCTAAGTGGAAAGGGAAGATCATCATGCAGGACCCCCGGGCCGGCGCCACCTATGCCCAGATGACGGCCGTGCGGCTGAGCCAGGGTGAGGAGGTGCTGCGGCGCCTCATTGTCGACCAGCAGCCCTTCTTCACCCGCGACCCCCGGCAGGTGGTAGAGGGACTGGTACGGGGCAGGTACGCGTTCGGGAACAACGTCAACAAGGCCACCCTGCGGGAGTTCCAGGAAGCCGGGGTCGGGCAGAACGTGAAGAACGTGCCTCTCGCGGGCGCGATGCACGTGGCCAACTCCGGCGCAGTGTGGGCCGTTAACCGGGCGCCGCACCCCAACGCGGCCAAGCTCCTCATCAACTGGCTGCTGACCAAGGAAGGCCAGGAGCAGTTCAGCAAGAACCTGGAAAACAACAGCGTACGGGCCGATGTGGAGCCAGTGGATCCAGTGACGCGTCCACAGGCGGGGCTCAAGTACTTCTATTCCGGTCCCGAGGCCGCCCAGCCCGAGCTGGACAAGACGGAGAAGCTGATTAGCGACTGGTTGGGTATCAAAAACTAACCGCGGCTGGCCCAGCCGTCATACTCCACATCTGGGAGTGCGGCCGGAAAGCCGCACTCAGTCGAGGGAGGCGGGGCTAACTACCGCTGCGTGAACCTGGGTTCTGGGGCGCAGCCCTAGTGTCACCGGCTTTCCGGCCGTGCTTCTGGACGGGGCTCATAGCACCGTGACAGGGGGTTCTATGTTAGCCCGGTTCGTTCGGCAAGAGGCGGTTTCACCAAGCGGAGGAACGACTGCAGGGGCTCAAGGGCTACGCACTCTAAATCGCTGGTACACGATTTGGGCGTGGTGGTTATTCGCCCGGCTTGCACGGCATGAGCGTGAGCCCGCAGTTTCCGGCGATGACGGTGGTCACGCCGTGCTCTGGAGAGGAGCGGCCGAGGGGGTCCCAGGTGAGCTGGGCATCGAAATGAGTGTGGAAGTCGATAAACCCGAGCGCGAGGGCCCGTCCCCCCGCTCGAATGGTCCGCTTGTTGCGCGTCGGGGCCATTCTGTTATAGGTTCGTCATGGGCCGCGCCCTATCCTTCCGTCCGACCGGCCGAGAGAGGGAGCACCTGCCATGGCTTGGAGCTTGCAAGGCGAGTGGATTGAATCATGTAGCTGCGACATGGTCTGTCGCTGCAATTTTGGACCGGAGGGGAAGCCGGACCAGGGGTGGTGCTCGGCCGCCCTGGGCCTGAACATCCGCCAGGGGAACTCTGATGGCGTCGACCTGTCGAACCTCCGGGTGGTATTTGCGGGAGACTTCCCTGGGAACTTCGCGCTCGGCAACGGCACGGGGCGCGTCTACCTCGACGAAGGGATGAGCGCCGAACAGCGCAGAGAACTCGAGGCCATCCTGTCAGGGAAGAAGGGCGGGGTCTGGGAAGCGCTGGCAGGCGCGATCAGCGCCATGCTGCCGGCCAGAGTGGCGAGGATAGCCCTCGACTCGGGCGAGCACCCGTCCATCTCGGTATCCGGCGCCGGCGACATGAAACTGCAGCGGGTGAAGGATGAACAGGGTAAACAAACCCAGCTCGTCAACTCGCCCGTCGGGAGTGCGTTCGGTTTGGCGGTCCAGGAGTTGGCCCTGACTGAAGGCCGGTGGAGCGACCCGGAGATGCGTGCCTGGCAGGCGGGCGGCAGTGGCGCCGTGGTGAGCTTCAACTGGCGCGTCTAGCCGACGGGTTCGGCCAGGGCGGACGCGAGGCCCTGGTCTGCGGCGACAGGGGCCCCGTGAGGTGTCTACATCCCACGCACGGGTCGATGGCGGCTTGGCTGTCCGCGTGGCGCCATGCGGGCCAGCTGGGCAGCAGCGTCGTCGGGGAATTCTTCGCAAACCCCGCGCCCTCTCT
>CAZPYZ010000260.1:0-6379 GCA_964590215.1 uncultured Dehalococcoidia bacterium
ACCTCAAGGCCCCGTAAGGCGAGGCGTACGTAGCCCTGTCATTCTGAAATTCTGAGCTTCGACAGGTGGCGGAGCGCCGCCAGACAACCCGAAAAGACACGGCGCGACGGGTACCCTCATGCCGACCCTTTGGCAAGCTCAAGGCAGGTCTCGTGGGGAAGCCCCGCCGCCACCGGGCCCTTCGTGCCTCAGGGTGACCGTTGGCCCGATGCGGTGAGTGCCCCGTTGGCCATCGCGAATTGCCCTGAAGATGTGGCACAGCCGCCCTCGGCTGTGCTGGCGCCGTGGCTCTGACTCAATGTGCCGTCACGATGAAACGCCGCGGTTCCGACCAGGGCCCCCAGTACTGGTCGTCCGGCGCCAACGGGATGGGTGAATTACTGGCCCTTAACTGCCACCGGTAGGTTAATCCTTCTCTGAGACAGCACCACTCAGCGGGCGCGGGTACCGTGAACGCTTCTCGATTTTCCTGTACCAGCCGGATCTCGGCCGCCGGCGCCTCCGGAACAAGCCAGAACTCCACGAAGGTTGTCCCTGCCGGGGAACGCCATCGGAAGGTCGGCGTCAGCGTGGTGATAGCTGCTCCATCCTCCGGTTCCAGCAGGAGCGGCGGACGAGGCGGGCCAGTTCCCAGGAGTGCGAGCACAGCTGCCCCCGCGCAGAGGAGCGCAACGAGAGACAACCCCAGGAGGACGGCCGCCTCAGCCGGCGGCGCTTTTAATCGAGGCCTACGGCGCGCCTCTGGCGGCTTGGGCGCCGTAACGGAAAATTTCATTCCCACTTCAGCCGTCCGTAGTGCGTAGTGCATAGTGAGTAGGCAGTGAGCCGGAAGGTGAGCCCACTCACCACGCACGTCGGGCTTTGAGGTCCACCTGGCTACGCGTAGTGCGTAAGGGCCAGGAACCCCGGTGCTACAATTGACATCCGATGCCTGAACGGATCCTGGTCACCACCGCATGGCCCTATGCCAACGGACCGATCCACCTAGGCCATGTGGCCGGCTGCTATTTGCCTGCGGACATCTTTGCCCGCTACCATCGCACGCTGGGCAACGACGTGCTCATGGTATCAGGCAGCGATCAGCACGGGACACCCGTTACGGTCCGGGCAGAACAGGAGGGGCTGAGCCCGCGGGAGGTGGTCGCCCGGTACCACGCCAGCTTCCTAGACACGTGGCGCCGCCTCGGAATCAGCTTCGACCTCTTCACCACCACGGGCACCAAGACGCACCAGCACGCCGCCCACGAGTTCTTCCTCGGGCTCCGGGAAAGAGGCTATCTGTATGAAGGGAGTATGACGCTCCCGTACTGTCCCCAGGACCGCCGCTTCCTGCCGGACCGTTACGTCACCGGCACCTGCCCCCACTGTGGTTCGGACCATGCTCGGGGCGATCAATGTGATGAATGCGGGCGCCCCCTGAATGCGACGGAGCTGATCGCTCCTCGCTGTGTTTTCTGCGGCGCAACCCCTGAGGTCCGGGAGTCCAAACATTACTTCTTTAAACTGAGCGCGTTCAACGAAGAGTTGCTGAGGTGGGTGCGCGAGCAGCGCCACTGGCGACCCAACGTCTACAACTTCACCGAGCGTTTCCTGGCCGAAGGGCTTCACGACCGGGCCATCACCCGAGACATCGATTGGGGCGTGTCCGTTCCCCTCCCGGATTGGGGGGAAAAGCGGATCTACGTCTGGTTCGAGGCGGTCATCGGCTATCTGTCGGCCAGCAAGGAGTGGGCCGAGCGATCCGGAACGCCCGATGCCTGGAAGGACTACTGGCAAGACCCCGGTTGCCGCTCCTACTATTTCATCGGCAAAGACAACATCCCCTTTCACACCATCATCTGGCCGGCCATGCTGATGGGCATGGGCGGACACAACCTTCCGTATGATGTACCGGCCAATGAATTCCTCAGCATCGAGGGGAAGCAGTTCTCTACCAGCCGCAATTGGGCCGTCTGGGCGCCGGACTATCTGGACCGCTACGACCCGGACCCGCTGCGCTACCTCCTCAGCATCAACATGCCGGAAGGGGCAGATACGGACTTCTCGTGGCGTGAGTTCGTCCGGCGTAATAACGACGAATTGGTCGCCACTTATGGCAACCTGGTTCACCGCGTCCTTACTTTCACCTACCGCAATTACGACGGTAGGGTCCCCGACGCTAGCCACTATGACGGTGCGTCCCAGGCGCTGGTGCGGCGGGCGGAGGAAACCCTCCCTCTCGTCGGGAGCCACCTGGACGCGTGCCACTTTAGAGAGGCGATCCGAACGGCCATGGCGCTGGCGCAGGAGGCGAACCGTTACCTGGAAGAGAAGTCCCCCTGGCGCACGCTACGGGAGGACCGCAAGGCGACGGGCATGGCATTGAACGCGGCGCTGACTACCATTGCCGCCCTGAAGCAGGCGCTCTCCCCCTTTCTCCCCTTTAGCTCTCAGAAACTGCACGAACTCCTTGGGCGGGAGGGCACACCGGAACAGGAGGGGTGGGAACTGGTGCCTCCGCTTTCGGGGCAGGACCTGCGGGAGCCGTCTCCCCTGTTCCGAAAGCTGGATGACTCCGTCGTAGAGGAGGAGATGGCCCGGCTGGGGCGGTAGCCATGCCAGCTCCGACTCGGGAACAAGCCATCGCCACGCTGGAACGTGGGCATTCATCGTTAATGTCCCTGCTCGACGGTCTCCCCGATGAACAGCTCGTCCGCGCCGGGACCATCGGCGGAGGCGACTGGTCAGCCAAGGACCTCATGGGCCACATCGCGTTCTGGGAAGAGCTGGCACTGGAGGCGATAGGGGACTGGCGAGCCGCTCGCCGCCCGGCGGCTGAAGCGATCTTCGAGCAAGGCGTCGATGCGGCCAACGCGCAGGATCAGGCCCGCTGGGCAGCCGCCCCGGTTGACGAGGTCCGTGCCCGAGCAAGGAAGGCCCATGAATCTCTTCTGAAAGCCATTACCGAGCTGTCCGACGGGGACTGGCGGACCAAAGCGTCCTATCCCACCCGCCGCCGTCAAACCCTAGCGGTGCTGCTGGGGAGTGTCCTGGGCGCTCCGCAGCGCCCCTTTGGTCACACCTTCGCCCACTTACCGGACCTGGAGGCCTACGTGGCCGCTTTCAAGCGCCGGTGATCGACGCCCACTGTCACTTAGATGACCCCAAGTTCGGCGGTGATTGCGCCGAGGTCATAGGGCGGGCAAGAGCAGCCGGAGTCACTGCGATGGTGGTGGCAGGAGTCGATCTCGCTTCCAGTCGCGCGCTGGTGGCCCTTGCGGACTGGCATCCAGACATCTACGTCTGCATTGGCTTCCATCCTCATGAGGCCGCAGGGATGCGGCCCCGGGATACGGAGGAGCTTCGGGCGCTGGCGAAACACCCGAAGGTCGTGGCCATCGGCGAGATCGGGCTGGACTACCACTTCGACCACTCGCCCCGGGACGTCCAGCGCGAGGTGTTCAGCCGTCAGTTGTTGCTTGCGCAGCAACTGGGTCTTCCTGTCGTCGTGCACAGCCGGGAGTCGGGAGAGGACGTCTACCGGATCCTTGCCGAGTGGGCAAAGGCCCTGGGAGGGCAAGAGTCCTCCACGGCGGCTGAGAACACCTTGTCTGCCGGGATGGGCGGCTTGGGGATGCTGCACTGCTTCAGCGAAGGGGTGGAGGAGGCCTGCCAATACCTGGACCTGGGTTTCTCCGTCTCTCTTTCCGGTACCGTCTCCTATCCTAACGCACATAAAACGCGGCAGGTCGCCGCTCATATCCCTTTGGACCGGCTCCTCACGGAAACCGACGCTCCGTATCTCCCCCCCCAGGCGCTCAGGGGTCACCGCAACGAACCCGCCAACGTCGCGGCGGTCGTTTCGGAGATCGCAGCGCTGCGTGGATTGGAGGGCGCCGAGGTCGCATCTCGCACCGCGGACAACACGATCCGGCTGTTCCGCCTGTCCCCTGGTCCGAGCGCGCCTTGAACCCCGCGCAAGTCTACGCCCCCATCGCCCAGGACCTCCCTCGCGTCGAGCAGGCCATGCTGGAAACGGCCAGGGAGGACCACGCTCCCCTGTCTGCCCTCGCCTCCCACCTCCTCACCCAGCCGGGCAAGCGGATCCGCCCCGTCCTGACCCTGCTGGCCGGCAAGCTGTTCGATTACAACCTCGATCTGCTGGTCCCCATGGCCGCCGCGGTCGAACTGCTCCACACCGCGACCCTAGTCCACGACGACACCCTGGATGTGGCGACAGTCCGCCGCGGCGTTGTCACCATTAACCGCGCGTGGGATGACACCACCGCCATCCTCTTCGGCGATTTCCTCTTCGCATCCTCAGCAGAGATGGTTGCCCGCACCGCCAACGTGCGGGTCATGCGCCTCTTCGCC
This sequence comes from uncultured Dehalococcoidia bacterium, assembly GCA_964590215.1. Classification (GTDB taxonomy): domain Bacteria; phylum Chloroflexota; class Dehalococcoidia; order SHYD01; family SHYD01; genus CAZPYZ01. The sequence goes on from CAZPYZ010000260.1 coordinate 4,354, forward strand.
GAGACGCTGCGGGTCATCTGCAGCGGCGAGCTGGACCAATACTTCAGCGCCTATCGATGTGACGTTACCCGGGAGCAGTACTATCAACGCATCGGATGCAAGACCGCCGCCCTCTTCTCCATGGCCACGGAGTCCGGCGCCGTCCTCGCGGGCGCCCAGGAACAGGACGTCCAGATGTTGAAGGATTACGGGCATAACCTGGGCCTGGCGTTCCAAATTGTGGACGATATCCTGGACCTTCAGGGGGACGAAGGGACCCTAGGCAAGCCGGCCGGCAGCGATCTTCCCCAGGGAACCCTCACCCTTCCAGCCATTCTCTATTTGGAGCAACACCCATCCTCCGAGAATCCCATCCAACGGGCCTGGGAAAACGGCCGTCGCCCGGAAGACCTCCGCCTTGCCGCGGACGCGGTACGGATCTCCCAATCCCTGGCCGAGGCCCACGCCATCGCGGGCCAGTTCGGTCAAAAGGCATTGGAGGCCCTCGGCGCGTTTCCGGACACGCCGCCGAAGCGCGCACTGGCATCCCTGGTGGAATATTCCCTCTCCCGCGATGTCTGAAAGACGTAGTCCCCGGGCCCGTGCGCCCATGCATCGGAGTCATGTTTCGAAGGAGGCCGAAGCGTGCTGAGCAAGGAGCTGAACGAGAGGCTGACCCGGGTCGGTCCCGGCACTCCCATGGGGGAACTGCTGCGGCGGTACTGGCACCCTATCGCCGGGGGAGCGGAGCTGGAGGAGAACCCCGTCAAAAAGGTCCGGATCCTGGGCGAAGACCTAGTGCTCTACCGTGACCGATCCGGGAGGCTGGGCCTCATCGACGAGCCATGTCCCCACCGGCGGGTGTCGATGGAGTATGGCATCCCCGAGCCCGAGGGGCTGCGTTGCCCCTATCACGGCTGGGTCTTCAACCACGAAGGACGCTGCCTGGAGCAACCGGCCGAGCCCTGGGACAGCAGCTTCAAGGACCGGGTGACCACCAAGGCGTACAAGGTGGGGGAGCTGGGTGGGCTCGTCTTCGCGTACCTGGGTCCGGAGCCGGCGCCGCTGCTGCCCCGCTACGACCTCTTCGTCTGGGACAACGTGATCCGGCAGGTGGGCCTAACCCTCCTCCCTTGTAACTGGCTGCAGTGCATGGAGAACTCCCTGGACCCGGTTCACGTGGAGTGGCTCCACGGGCGGTTCATGGAGTATGCGTGGGAGCGCCGGGGCCAGCCTATTCGGGCCCGGCAAGGCGCGAGCCATAAGAAGATCGGTTTCGACCGTTTCGAGCACGGGATTATCAAGCGCCGGGTGGTCGAAGGGACCACGGAGGAGGACGCCGCCTGGCGCAGCGGCCACCCCGTGGTGATACCCTACATCCTCCGGAACGCCGGCACTGGCGGATACAATTTCCAGATCCGGGTGCCTGTCGACGACACCCATACCCTCCACATCTACTACTCCGTCTACCGGCCGGGCATTCCGATTCCCCCCCAGGTGTCGGTCCCCGTCTATGAGATCCCCTTGCGTGAGGCCGACGGCCGTTTCGCCATCGACTTCACCATTGGTCAGGACATGTTCGCCTGGGTGTCCCAGGGCGCAGTTGCTGCACGAGACCTGGAGCACCTAGGCCAATCCGACATCGGCATCATCATGTACCGGGAGCTTCTGTTGCAGGAGATTGAGAAGGTTCAGCGGGGAGAGGACCCCATGGAGGTCTACCGGGATCCCGCGCAGAACCACTGCATCCTGCTGCCGCAAGAAGACGTAGCGGGGGCGGATGGCCGACGGCATACGCGCGCCGACGAGCGCATGTCGGAACGGATGACCTTCCGGGCTGCCTCGGACCGCCACGGGCCCCTGCGGGAGCTGGCCACGAGGCTCTTCGTCGAGGCCGAAGAACGAGCTGCGGCCGGGGATGCCCTGATTCCCGCCGTCCCCGCTCCCACGTACCCGGTCGGCTACCTGGAACACCGGGCCGTCGTCATCCGTCCCTAGATCCTAGAAGCACGGCCGGAAAGCCGGTGACACTGGGGCTGCGACTCAG
>CAZPYZ010000261.1:0-6363 GCA_964590215.1 uncultured Dehalococcoidia bacterium
CTCAGGATGAGCGGAGGTGAGGGATCAGGGGCCAGCCCGTGCTTTACGTCGCTAAGCGAGAGCAATAGACTAAGAGAAGCCCCCCGTGTCTGCCCTCGCCTGGCCCTCTCCTGAGGGAAGAGGAAAACCTCGAGGCTGTGATTCTTTGGTAGCGCGGGGGCTTGTGCCCCGCCCCTGCGGGCCACAAGGACCGGCGCTACGGGCTTAGGCGACCCTTCACAACCTTTTAGCATGGATCACGCTCACGCGTCCGCAACCCCTTCCCACGGCCACCGGCACGAGCACAGCCACGGCGCGGTGGACCCGGCCCTATTCAGCACCGAGCGCGGGATGTGGGCGGTCAAGTGGTCCCTTGCTGGCCTCGGCCTCACGGCCCTGGTGCAGTTGGGCGTTGCCGCGGCAACAGGCAGCGTTGCCGTTCTGGCGGACACCGTCCACAACCTGGGCGACGCCGCAACAGCGGTGCCTCTCTGGATCGCCTTTGCGCTCTCCCGTCTCAAGCCCACCCTCCGCTTCACGTATGGGTACGGTCGGGCAGAGGACCTGGCGGGCGTCGCCATCGTCATCGCCATCCTTTTGAGCGCTGGATTCGCCGCTTACGAATCGGTGCAGCGTCTGCTTATGCCCGAAGAGGTGCGGCTGCTTGGAGTGGTGGTGGCAGCGGGTCTCATCGGGTTCGCCGGCAACGAGGCCGTCGCCCGCCTACGGATCCGAGTGGGCAAGGAGATCGGAAGCGCGGCCCTGGAGGCCGACGGACAGCACGCCCGAGCAGACGGCCTGACCAGCCTGGCCGTGGTCGCCGGCGCCGCCGGTGTGGCGCTGGGGTTTCAAGTCGCCGACGCCGTGGCCGGTCTGGTCATCAGCGCGATGATCCTCCGCATCGGGTGGGATTCTGGGAAGCGGGTGTTCGGGAGGCTCCTGGACGGCGTGGACCCCGAGGTGGTGGAAGAAGTGCGGGAGGTGACCGGTCGAGCCAGGGGCGTCCAGGAGGTGACGGAGGTCCGAGCACGCTGGCTGGGGCACCGGCTCGTCGCGGAGGTGAATCTGGCGGTGGATCCCGCCCTGCGAGTGGAGGAGGCTCACGGTATCGCCCAGGAGGTGGAGCATGATCTGCTGCACCACCTGACGTATCTCTCCCAGGCGACCATACACGTCGACGCGACGGAACACTCAGGCGAAGAGCACCATCGGGTTGCTGGACATAGTCATGGCGAGCATGCTACCCATTCCCACTAGTCCAAAGTCCAAGGTCCAAGGTCCAAGGTCCAAAAGTGCAGGGCCTTAGGTCCTCGCTGGTGAGCCTATGAGAATCGCTCAACTGTCCCCCCTGTACGAGAGCGTGCCGCCGAAGTATTACGGCGGGACTGAACGAGTCGTTTCGTATCTGACGGAAGAGCTGGTGCGGATGGGGCACGAGGTGACGCTGTTCGCCAGCGGCGACTCGGTGACCAGCGCCAGGCTGGTATCGCCCTGCTTGCGGGCGACCCGCCTGGATCAGGACTGCCGGGACGAGATGGTCCACCACATACTGATGCTGGAGCAGGCCTACCGCGATGCCGAGCAGTTCGACATCATTCATTCTCACATGGACTACTTCCCTCTCCCGCTGGCCCGGCGGTGTCCTACCCCGACTCTCACCACGCTCCACGGGAGGCTGGATCTACCCGAGATCGATCCGATGTATCGAGAGTTCCGGGAGATGCCCTTCGTCTCCATCTCCGATGCCCAGCGGGAGCCGCTCCCCTGGCTGAATTGGACCGGCACGGTCCACCACGGGATCCCTCGGGATCTCTATCGCCCCTCGGCGGACACCGGTGATTACCTCGCGTTTCTGGGCCGTATTGCGCCGGAGAAGGGGATCGAGGACGCCATCAGCATCGCCAAGAGGTCGAGCATGGCGCTGAAAATCGCGGCGAAGGTAAGCAAGGCGGACCTGTCCTATTACCAGGAGACAGTTAGACCGTTGCTGGACCATCCCCTCGTCGAGTTCATTGGCGAGATCGGAGAGGCGGAGAAGAACGAGTTCCTGGGACGTGCTCGCGCCCTGCTGTTCCCCGTGGACTGGCCGGAGCCGTTCGGCATCGTCATGGTCGAGGCCATGGCATGCGGAACTCCCGTCATTGCCTACCCGCGTGGCTCGGTGCTCGAGGTGATCACGCCAGGCATAAATGGATTGATCGTGGACGGTGTCGATGAGGCGGTAAATGCGGTCAAGAAAACCGCCGGGATGGACCGAGCTCGGTGCCGGCGGGCTTTTGAGGAGCGTTTCACTGCGACGCGCATGGCCCAGGAATACCTCACGCTCTATCAGCGCTTAGAGCAGAGCCGCTAGTGATGCCCCTCCTGGGAGTCGGGCAACCTTGACGGAGACACCGCCGGTTGGCTGACGTTCAGATCGCGGAAGACCAGTACTATATCCTGGCTACGGCCTCACCGGTCGATAGCCACACTCGGGTCCTGAAAGACGGCGAGACCTTCGCGGTCTTCGACCTGCAAGGGGACGTGCACCCTATCGGGCTGCACGAGCAGGGGATCTACCACGAAGGGACGCGCTATCTCTCCCGCTGGGAGCTCCGGATCGGCGACCAGCGGCCCATTCTTCTTAACTCCTCCGTTACCCAGGACAACAGCCTGCTGACCGTCGACCTGACGAACCCCGATATGTATCAGGACGGGGATACGCTGGTACCCCGGGGCACCCTCCATCTTCTGCGAACGAAGTTCCTGTGGGAGGGTGCCTGCTACGAGCAGCTCCTCATCGCAAACCACGGCCTGGCCCCGGTCCTCTTTCGCTGCGCTATCGAGTTCTCCGCGGACTTCGCCGATCTCTTTGAGGTGCGGGGAATCAGGCGCGAGCGCCGTGGCAGGCGGTTGGAAGGCGTGGTCCGGCAGAGGGAAGTCCTGCTGCCCTACCAGGGGTTGGATGGAGCCGTCCGCGAGACCCACCTGCAGTGCGATATCGAGCCCACCGCGCTCTCTCCCAATCACCTAGAGTTTGACCTTACCCTTCCGCCTCGAGAGGAAGCGGGATTGCAGTTCGTGATCACCTGCCGGGACGGGAAACGTACCCAGGCGGTACTTCCTTATCGAGAAGCGCGGGCGGAGTCCGATGGCTCTCTCGCTCTAATGATGGGAGGCCATTGCGACGTCGAGACCTCCAACGAACAATTCAACGAGTGGATGGACCGCTCCATTGCGGACCTCTACATGATGATGACCGATGCGCCGGACGGGCCTTACCCCTACGCCGGCGTCCCCTGGTTCAGCGCTCCCTTCGGGCGGGACGGCATCATTACCGCTTTGGAGCTGCTCTGGGTCAACCCGGAGGTCGCGCGGGGTGTGCTGCTCTATCTTGCCAAGACTCAGGCGACGGAGGAGAACCCCGCGCGAGACGCCGAACCGGGCAAGATCGTTCACGAGAGCCGTCTGGGGGAGATGGCCGCCCTCGGCGAGGTGCCGTTCGACCGCTACTACGGCAGCGTGGACGCGACGCCCTTGTTCATCATGCTTGCCGGGGAATATCACGAGCGGACCGGCGACCTCGAGCTCATCCGGAGGCTGTGGGATAGCATCCTGCGAGCGTTGCATTGGATCGACTCTTACGGCGACCTGGACGGCGACGGCTTCGTGGAATACCAGCGTCGCTCCAGCAACGGGCTGCTGCACCAGGGCTGGAAGGATTCCTTCGACGCCGTGTGCCACGCCGATGGTTCCCCGGCCCAGGGACCCATCGCGTTGTCCGAGGTCCAGGGCTACGTTTACGGCGCAAAGCTGCGGGCGGCCGGACTCGCCCAACTGCTGGGCCACCAGGACCTGGGTGAACAGCTCTTGAGGGAGGCGCGACAACTGCGGCGGCGCTTTGAGGAGGTCTTCTGGTCTGATGAGTTGTCCACTTACGTCCTCGCCCTGGACGGGGAAAAACGGCGCTGCCAGGTCCGCACCTCTAACGCGGGGCACGCCTTGTGGACGGAGATCGCCGGGGAGGAACGGGCCCGGCGTGTCGCGGACACACTGCTGCACGAGGCCTCGTTCTCGGGTTGGGGAGTGCGCACCCTGGCCGCGGGGCAGGCCCGGTACAACCCCATGTCGTACCACAACGGGTCTGTCTGGCCTCATGACAATGCCATTATCGGCAGCGGTTTTGCACGCTACGAATTCAAGCAGGAGACCGTACGGCTCTTCAGCGGACTTTTCGAAGCCAGCCGCTATTTCGACCTCCGCCGCATGCCCGAGCTATTCTGCGGTTTTCCCCGCCGTCCGGGGTCTGGACCTACCCTCTACCCCGTCGCGTGCGCGCCTCAATCGTGGGCGGCGGGCTCCGTGTTCCTGCTGCTCCAGGCCTGCCTGGGACTCACGGTGGATGCTCATGAGCAGGCCGTCCGTTTCACCCGCCCCGCATTGCCCGAGTTCCTCGATGAGCTGTTCATCCGGAACCTCCGCGTCGGATCGGCCTTTGTCGACCTCTCGCTGGTCCGCTATCCCGGCGACGTCGGCATCAACGTCGTACGGCGCGAAGGCCAAGTAGACGTCGTAGTAGTAAAGTAGGAACTCGCAGGCCAGGGCGCCCTTCGAGGGACCTCAGGACAGGCCTGCGGCACAGGCTCGGTGCACGGGCAGGTGCTCCCGGACCTACCCCATGCAAGAACAGACCGTCTCCTTCCAGAACCGCGTCGGCCGTCGCATCGTCGGAACGCTGCTCATTCCAGATGGCCAGGATCCTGTGCCTGGAATCCTGGTCGTCCATGGGTTCCGCGGCAACCGGCAGGAGACGCACATCACGGCAATTGCCGATGCGCTTGCCTGGGCGGGCTTCGTGAGCCTGCGGGCTGATCTGACCGATAATCTGGGCGAATCCGAAGGCTCATTTCGAGACCTGACGGTGAGCGGGGAGGTTTCCGACGCGCTTGATGCCCTTTCGTATTTAGCCGGCCATCCGCGAGTCATGGGATCGTGCCTGGGTATCACTGGTCATAGCCTCGGAGGCCTGGTGGCCCTCCTCGCGGCGCCAGTGGAGCCGCGTGTGAAGGCCGTGGTCAGTCTGTCCGCTGTCTTCGATATGACCCCAAGGTTGCATGGCATCCTCGGGGAGCGGTTCAATGAGTGGGAGCGCTCCGGCCAGGTAGAGATGGACCCACCCGGATGCGGCATCATGCTGGGCTACCAGTTTTACCAGGACCTCCTTCGGCACGATGTGCCGGGTGCTCTGAGCCGGCTACAGGTCCCTTTGCGAGTGGTCCACGGAGAAGACGACAAGGGAGTGCCTGTGGAGGACGCCCGGCTGATCCACCAGCAGGCATCCAGCAATGAGAAAGATCTGGCGTTGTTGCCAGGGGCAGACCACGGGTTTACCCGGGAGACGGACCTGATGAAGGTCTGCCTCTACACGGCGGACTGGTTCAGGCGGCACCTTCCAGGTGTGGAAAGCTCATAACTCTGTCGCCGCGACCGCGTAGTCCTGCCTGGGCGAAGGATTGACGCGCTGTGACAATCGTCCGTGCCCGCCTGGGCGGGGACCCGTGCCGATGAAAGTAGCTCTCGGTACCAACACAGCCGAGGGCGGCTGTGCCACGTGTTCCAGTCGGTGACTGCCAGTACAGCAGAGAGCCGGACCTCGGCGCGAGGAGGAGCGCTGGCCTTCCGGGGGTTCCGCTGGTACATCGCGGCGGTTGTGTTTCACTCCCTGGGTTTTTGGATCGCTGAGATAGCGCAGCGCTGGCTGGTGCAGGAGTTGACGAACTCGCCCTTCTTCGTCGGGCTTGTGGGTTTCGGCGGAAATCTCCCCATGCTTCTCTTTTCCCTCTTCGGAGGGGTCCTCGCCGACCGGGTGGACCGGGTCCGGCTCATCGCCGTCCTCCGAGGCTTTGGAGGTGTGCTCACGCTGCTCCTCGCCATCCTGGCCGTCTCGGGAGTGGTGGAGGTATGGCACGTCGTGGTTTACGCGCTGGTGATGGGCACCATGTTCTCCGTCGAGGTCCCGTCCCGTCAGGCCCTCTTCCCGGCGTTGGTGCCCCGGGACAACCTGATGCATGCCGTCGCGATCACCTCGGCTATCTGGAGCGGGAGCACAGTGATGGGACCGGCGGTGGCCGGTGTGCTCATTATCGGGATTGGGATCCCGGGGTGCTTCTTTGTGACCGTGGGGCTGCAGGCGCTGGCGGTGGGCGGGTTTGTTCAAACGGGCCGTCACGTTCCGGCGAGCCTGGGGCGCGAGGAGCACGCCCACCCATGGGGGGCGTTCCTTGACGGGCTGGTGTATATCCGGGACCACGGAGTAATCCTGGGGCTCTTGGTTCTGGCGGGGCTGACGGTTTTTTTCGGACAGTCCTCCAGCTTTGCCCTGCTGCCCTCCTTCGCGGCCGAGAC
>CAZPYZ010000262.1:0-6345 GCA_964590215.1 uncultured Dehalococcoidia bacterium
ACGGCAACGAAAGTGCAGGCAGTTTCGCCCGCGGCACTGCGCTGTGCACGAGCGAGCCAGACATCGCCCGCGACCTGCTCCTCGCGAGCTAAAAATTTTTAGAATGCCCGGCAGCCCCTTGGAGAAGAGTGAGTGTGCACCCATGAAACGAAGCATTGACCGCATCCTGACCACCCACGTCGGTAGCCTGCCACGGCCGAATGACCTGATTCCGATGCTGCGGGCAAAGGACTCCAGCGAGCCCTACGACGAGGAGGCCCTCGCCCGCCGGGTGTCCCAGGCGGTATCGGACGTGGTTCGAAAACAGGCGGATCTCGGCATCGACATCATCAACGATGGCGAGCATAGCAAGTCGGGCTATGGCGCCTACACGCCCACCCGGCTGACCGGCTTTTCCCTGAGGCCGGAGCTGCGGGAACGAAGCCGGCCGTCCCGGGATTACCTTGCGTTTCCGGCTGTCTACGATGAGTTCCGAGCAATGTTTGCGACACGGCCGCGACGGACGGCGCGCCGGCAACAGCAGGCGCCTCTGGTGTGTACCGGCCCGGTCTCCTACATCGGCCAGAAACAGGTGGAGGCGGACATCGACAACCTGAAGGCCGCGCTTGAGGCCACCAGGGCCGAGGAAGGCTTCATGACGGCCATCGCGCCAACGCAACTAGCCTCGTACTACCCCAATGAGTACTACCGGACCCTCGAGGAGTACCACATCGCTCTGGCGGACGCGATGCACGAGGAGTACAAGGCTATCGTAGACGCCGGCATGGTGCTCCAACTGGATGATCCCCTGCTGGCGACCCATTGGAACAGCAATCCGGGCATCAGTCTGGAGGAGTGCCGAAGGTTTATCGCCGGCCAGATCGAGGTCCTGAACTACACGTTTCGGGGCGTTCCCCAGGACAGGGTCCGTTACCACACGTGCTACAGCACGAATGTCGGGCCCCGGGTGCACGATCTTCCGCTGAAGGACTACGCCGACCTCTTGGTCGAGATAAACGCGGGCGGGTATCTGATCGAAGCCGCCAACGTTCGCCATGAGCACGAGTGGCGAGTGTGGGAGGACGTCAAGCTCCCGGAGGACAAGGTCCTGATTCCTGGGGTCATCTCCCACGCCGACTACCTGGTGGAGCACCCGGAGGTGGTGGCCCAGCGGATCGTGCGCTTCGCCGGCGTACTGGGCCGGGAGAGGGTCATCGCCTCCAACGACTGTGGCTTCGCGACGGCGTCCGGTGGCGACGAGGTCCATCCCGATGTGGCCTGGGCTAAGGTGCAGGCGCTAGCGGAAGGAGCGCGGCTGGCCTCCCAGAAGTTGTGGAAACGTTGAGGGCCTGAATCCCTCTCGGGTAATCCCCAACCACCTGCGGAGCAGGAGGGACCCGCCGGGGGGCCTGCCGTATCTTTGGGCCTTGGAGGGCGGTGAAGTATCCCTGAGCACCCACCAACAATTCCTGATCCCCCGTTCTGTTGGATGCTAACCCGGCACCACGTCATCCGCGAGGAGCACCCCGCCTTCACGATAGGCTCTGGTTACCGGATCGGCCCTCAGCGCGGCCCGGACCGCCCCTTCGGGAGCGCCCTCCGCGATGACTCGTCGAACCGAACGCCGCATCCTTATCTCTCCGGCGGCGGCAGCATGCTGAGACTCGTGCCGGTCGCCGGAGGAGCGCGATTCGATCTCGACTCGAAACGGGCCCTGCGGCAGAAACTGCCGGAGGGTGTGTGCCGAGGACGCGGCCAGGGCAGCGTGGGCCAGCGGGACTGGTGCCGGCACCCAGCCTTCGCCGCTATGCCCCGCTACGATCATCCAACGGGCCGTCCTCGAACCGTTTCGGCAGCTCAAATAGAGCTTGACCTCACCCTCCCGCGTCAATACTCCCGCGGGGTCGTATTCCTGGGTGTCCCTCATGTGACGCGCTCGCACCGTTCCAGGCGGAAGGGTGACCACCTGTGAAGCGCCTCCGTTGCCGGGCTTGGCACCGAGGATCTCGTCTTCGAGATCGAGCGACCCCTTGTTGAAAATCTGTCCGACCGGGCAGAACTCGCTGGCCCGCCGCAGCCGGACCTGCTCCGTCTCCGACAGGCTTCCCTTTAGCCGGACCGTTTTCCGGACCCCGAAGCCCGCGGGCGTCTCTGCCGGCTCGAGCTGGAAATCTACCTCGATGTTTTCCAGGGGTATCCGCCCTCGGTAGGCCACGCCTACCACCGTCACGATGGTTCAGGCGGCCCACGCCGCGACGGCGAGGTACACCGGTGGCGGCGCTATCAGGTCACGTCCGGGGACGGGGAGATCGGTCAGATAGGGCCAGGGCCCGCGACCGCCTCCGATGACGGTCTCGACGGAGCCCGTTAATGTTGGAGTCGCAGTGATCGTTCCTGGTGGGCGTGGTTCGGTCATTGTTGTTTTCCTTTCTCGCGACCTAATAGCCAGGTGAACCTGAAAGCCCGCTGGACGCGGTACGTGGTGCCGTCGTGAGTGGGGACTTCCTCCACCTACTCACCACTCCCGACGCACTACTGACAACGTGAACATGATTTGCGTTAACCCCGCCAGCTAGCTTCTACGCCCGTTCCGGGACTGCGCCCGGAACGGGGGCCCTTCGGGCACTGGAACACTACTCGGACGTGTTGGTACATGGATTCCGTGCTCAGGCAGATTCCCTTGCCCCTACGCCCGCCCGCCCCTGTCTAGGCGCTTGCGCCGACAACAACAACATTTTGTCGATACGGCTTCGGCAAGCGCCTAAACGCTCCCTCGCCTCAGCGCCCATAGCGCCGCCTGCGTCCGGTCCCGTAGCCCTTTCTTTGCCAGGATCGCCGAGATGTAGTTTTTTACGGTCCCCTCGGTGATAAACAGCCTCTCCGCGATCTTCCGGTTCGTCGCGCCGGTGGCCAGCAGCCCCAGCACATCCTTCTCCCGGTCCGTCAGCGGTTCTCCCGAGCCGTCCCCCAGGGGCGGCGTCCGTCCCCGGAGCTGCCGCAGTACCTTGCCGGCGATGCTCGGCTGCAGCGGCGACTCACCCCGTGCAGCGGCCCGGATCGCATCTGCCAGGGCATCGGAGCCGACATCCTTCAAGAGGTACCCGCAGGCGCCGGCCTCGATGGCCTGAAACACCAGCTCGTCGTCGTCGTACGTGGTCAGCACCAGCACCGGGAGCCCCGGCCAGCGTGCATTGATCCGTCGGGTGGCGGTCACCCCGTCCCGCCGGGGCATGCGAAGGTCCATCAGGACCACGTCGGGCCGCTCGCGCTCGACGGCATCCTCAGCGGCCGCGCCGTCTCCCGCCTCGGCCGCGACCCGCAGGTCCGGATGCAGCTCCAGCAGGGTCCGCAGGCCCTCCCTCAACAGCCGCTGATCGTCGACCACGAGCACGCGGATCATCGTGGGATGGTCGCCGCCAGGCGGCTGCCATGCGCCTCGCGAGGTCCGAAGGTGAGGCTGCCCCCCAGGAGCTCGACCCGCTCTCGGAGGCCGGTAATCCCGTAGCCATCGCCACCGGCCGGACCGCCGCCGTCGTCTTCGACCGTAAAGTGGATGAACCCGTCCTGGGTCACCAGGCGCAGGTCCAGCTGGGTCGCCCGGGCGTGACGCTGCACGTTGGTGAGTCCCTCCTGGGCAACACGGTAGAGGGCGAGGGCGGCTTCGGGTGACACCTGCAGGTCCGGGGGCGCGTCAAGTCGTATCCGCAGCCCGGTCCCTTGGCTAAACTGCGAAGCGAGCTTTTGCAGTGCGGTGGGCAGCGAAAGCTCTTCGAGGCTTGCTGCCCGGAGGGCAGCGACCGACCGCCGCACCTCCCGCAGACACTCCACCGCCAGCCGGCGCGCCCGCTTCACCTCCTCCAGGGCCCGCTCCACCCGTTCCGATCCCAGCTTCTCGGCGGCTTCTAGCTGGACGTTGATGACCGTCAGGTAGTGGGCCAAGTTGTCATGGATTTCCCGCGCGAGCCGGTTTCGCTCCTGGGTGACCGCGAGCTGCTGGAGTTCTTCCTGAGCGGCCCTCAGGTCGTCGTAGAGCTGCTGCACGTGCCGCCGGTCGCGCTCCTGCCGCAGCGCCGCGAGGGTCAAGACCACGATCACCACGTACGGACCCAGCAGGAACGAGAAGTAGTTGGGGAACTCGTACAGCCGGTCGGGCCATGCCACCAGGGTGATGTTGGCCGTGTACGCGAGCCAGACGCTGAGGCTGGCGAGGAGGCCTGGACGCTCGCCGAAGAGAAGCAACGCGCGGGACGCGGGGAGGAGATAGATAAGCGCGGGTCGGACCAGGCTGCCGTGGGTCTGGACCATCAGCGCGGCCAGCATCAGTTCGCCAGCTAGCCAGCCAATCCGCCGGCCCATTGGCGCGCTGGCCGGTGGGGCGAACCGCTCCGCCAAGGCGAGGCCGCCCAGCAGCCCAGTGTACGCCAGGACGAACTCCAGCTTCAGGCCGCCACGTGGGGGCGTCACCATCCCCAGCAGCCACACCGCCGCAATCAGGAAGTAGCCGGCGAGATTGAGGAGGCGCAGGTGGTTGGTCATCGCACGATGATGGCGCTCTCCATGAAGTCCTGGTGCGGCTGGCAGGAGTACTCGTAGGTCCCTGGATGATCGAAAGTGTACCGCACGGTGTTCCCACGGACGAACAGGGGCTCGGTGAACGCCCCATTTCTCAGTGTGAGCGTGTGGAACGCCCCGTCGTCGTTGCGCCAGCGGGCCGTCGTCCCGAGGGGTACCTCCAGTCTCGCCGGCTCAAAGGCGAGCGGTCTATTCGGATCCGTCTGGGAGACGGTCTTGACGACGGCCCCGGCCTGCCCGCAGTCCGCCAGGAGCAACGCGGCCGCGCACAGCCCCGCCCTAGAAGCACGGCCGGAAAGCCGGTGACACTGGGGCTGCGCCCCAGACCCCAGGTTCACGCAGCGGTAGTTTGCCCCGCCTCCCTCGACTGAGTGCGGCTTTCCGGCCGCACTCCTAGCAGTCCGGCGCGGGAGTCGCGGCGTAGGAGCGGTCCGGCCCCGGCGTGACCTTCCGCCCGCCGGCCTCGAAGCTGTCCGTCGCTGCAGCGATGAGCCAGAGCCCCTGGGCATTGGGCGGACCACCCTGCCCCGCCTGGTACGACGCGGCGTTCGCGCGCTGGAAGTGAGCGAAGTCCGCACTGGGTTGTTTGGACTTGCAGAACTCGCCCTTCACCGCCGCGCCGATGTAGCGCAGCGAGGCCATTTGGTCGTCGAACTCCAGGAAGATACCCGCCTGTTCGTTCACCCAGCGGAAGAGCCATGGCGGGACCTGTCCGCCACTCAGGGGGTTCTGGTTGAATACCTCGGTGAGTTGGGCGATCTCTTCGCGAGTCATCTTGTGCGCGCCTGGGGCCTGGAAATCGGGCTTCGGCACGGCCGCGCCGCAGGATGGCGGAGGCGTCGGACAGCATTCGTAGTCGTAACCGTGCTTCATCGCCAGATTGATCCACATCAGCCAGTAGCCCTTCTCGCCAGGCGGGCCGCCGTGGCCGTCGGCGTAGCGAGCCTCCGGCCGCTGGCTGTGGAGGTGGGTAAAGGCCTTATCGGGCCAGGCCTCGGAGCAGAAGACGCCTTTGAGGCTCACCCCTGCGGTCCGCACCGACGTGGCTTCTTGCGGATTACTGGGGTTTAACTGGAGAAAGATGGAGACATCGTCGTTGACGGCCTTGTAGGAACGGGGCGCGACCTGCCCGCCGGTGAGCAGGGGCTGGTTGAACAGCGCCGCCATCGCCCTGATCTCCTCCGGGGTCAGCGCCTTGCCCTCGGGAGCCGCGACGCGCCGAACGGCGGGCGCCGTTGTGGGGGCGGGCTCGTGTCCCCGCGTCGGCGGCTGTGGCGCGGCGGGGGCGCAGGCGGCAAACAAGAGCAGACTGGTGACGAGTAGCTTGTTCATGAGGCCCAGGTTAAGCGAGCCTCTCCCACCCAAAAAGTGGCGCCAGTCATGAATCGTCCTGACGAAAGTCATGATTCCTGGCGGTACACTCTCGAGCGATGCCCCCCTTCTGTAAGTCCGCTTACATACCCGGCGACCCTCGGCTCCTACCATTGGGCTCGCAGACGGCCTGGTAAAGAGGTGTGGAAGTGTTAGTTCACGTGCGTCGTTTCGGGCTGCGTGTCGCAGGCAGCGCCTTTGCAGTCGCCCTCATCGGTGCCGCATGCGCGCCAGGGGCCAGCGGATCTGCGAGCACATCGAATACCGCCCAGACGGCGGCCAGCAAGGAGGCCAAGTAGTGGCAGCAGCTCACCGCTCTGCTTAAGCCAGTCGAGATGAAGAGCATGACCGACCACCGGGCCTTCATGACACCGGACGGCATGGTGGTCGCGCTCCACTTCGACAACATGGATCTAGGCAAGG
>CAZPYZ010000263.1:0-6345 GCA_964590215.1 uncultured Dehalococcoidia bacterium
GAAGTCCGGGATGAGGACCTCCACGGTGCAGGCGGGACACAAGGCTCGGACGCGCCTGATGGTTGCCGCGAAGATTTGGGCGCCGCCATCGGGCAAGTCATCCCTGTCCACGGAGGTGATGACCGCGTGCCGCAAGACCATTTTCTGGATGGCCCTGGCCACCCGCTCAGGCTCGCCAAGGTCGAGGGCACCCGGCCGCCCTGTCTTGACGGCGCAGTAGCGGCAGGCGCGGGTACAGGTGTCGCCCAGGATCATGAAGGTGGCGGTGCCGGCATCCCAGCACTCGCCCACGTTGGGGCAGCGGGCCTCTTCGCAGACGGTGTGGAGCCCCTCCTCCCGCATCAACGACTTGAGGCGGAGGTAGTTGGGTCCGCCGGGGAACTTCGCCCTGATCCAGGGAGGGAGGCGGGGGCGGGCAGCCACCTCGCCGTGTGCGGGCGCCACGTTGGTTGGGATCGTTGGTAGGTCTTGCATCGGCCCAAACACAAGGCGGGGGACAAGCCCCCGCCCTCCAGTTTACTCCAGGTAGGCCCTACGCCTTGAGCAGCTTGAACACCTTCTTCGGGTTGGTGTTAAAGACCTTGATCTTGTCTTCCGTGGTGAGGCCCGGGACCATGGTGTCGATGACGGGAACGAGGTCGTCGCCAGGCCTGCCGGTCTCAGGCCGGACCGCGCCGCCGGAGCCCGGCGCCTCCGTCCCGAACAGCATCTGGTCGACTCCCTTTTGCCTGAAGGCCGCCGTCAGGAAGTCTACGTCCAGCGCGCAGGTGTCGAAGTAGATGTTGTTGTCATAGCGATGGCCGTTGTGGTGATCCGTGGGGATGAACCGCTGCAGCCCGCCGCCACAGTGGCAGACGACGATCTTGAGGTCCCTGAAGGTGTCTAGCACGTGGCTGTGCTGGTAGAGCATCATCGCGATGTACTCTTCCGTGACGTTGTTGACCTGGTAGTTTGCGACGATGGACTCCAGGCGGGGGTCGTAGCTGGCCGAGGGGTGGATCATGATGACGGCGCCGAGGGCCTGGGCTTTCTCGTAGAGGGGGAACCAGAACTCCTTGTCGACACCGGGGACCTCTTTCTTGCCACCGGGATCGGGGTTCAGGTAGCCGCCGACGAAGCCGTACTGCTTGACGCAGCGCTCCAGCTCCTCCGCGCAGTTCTTCGTGTCCGTCAGATACGGCGACTGGGGAAGCTGGGCCATGCCCACGAAGCGGTCGGGGTGGAGTTTGCAGGTCTGGGCGATGACATCGTTGGTGACCTGACACCAGTTCTCCTGCAGGAACGGCCGCATCCAGTGCCACATGGCGATGGGGCGCGGGCCCAGCAACTGCAAGTCGATGTTGCGCTCGTCCATCACATCGAGGTGCCGCTTCAGCGCCCTGTCCAGATTCTCATCCGAGATGCTCAGCTTCCCTGGAAAGTTCCCGGCGACGATGTTGGCCGCGTACCCCCGAAACTCCGCCGGGGTGGTCATATGGCCGTGAACGTCGATGACCTTGGTGTTGTTCCACATTGCGAAGGCGCCTCCTTAGCGTTGTTCTTTAGTGGGAGGGAGCTATTCGTAGGATGGACACTGGTGAGTCATGATGATCTCCCGCCGTTCCCGGCCAGATTGCATGATGGCCAGCACCACCTCCAGGGTGGCCATCCCCCAGCGGCCGTCGTGGGCGACGGGCCGGTTATGCTGGACCGCGTCGTACATCTCGTCCAGCTCGCCCATCCGCTCATCATGGATGCCCTCGACCGGCACTTCCCGCTGGCCGTTGTCGTCATAGATCCAAAGGCCGTTGGGCGCCTGCCGGATATCGCCTAGCTGGCAGCTGGTGATGACGATGCCCAGGTCGCCCTGGAAGCCGGTGCGGGGCGCCCGCACTTCCTGGGGGCCCCCCTCCATCCCGCCTTCCTTGCTGCCGCCAAAGCGCATCTCGTCCTTGTCGGCCGCCTCCCGTTCCGCGCTAGCGGGATCGGCCCGCAGGGCCCTCCGCCGCTCCTCGGCCCCCCGGTTCAGTCTGCTCCCCGCCCAGGGCACGAACTCGAAGGTGGAGAAGTAGCCGTAGCCGTTGTGGACCGCGGTGGCCGGCGTCCCATCTTCGAACTCCAGGAAGGCGGCATAGTAGCCGGGGACCTTGCGGGCCGGGAACCACTGCCCGGTCTGGGCGCGAACGCTGCGCACCAGCCCGCCGCCCAGGAGCCGCACCGTGTCTATCTGGTGCGGGCCCTGACGGTAGGGCACGCCGCCTCCGGTGGCTAGATCCACTTCCTGGGGCATGCGCGGCCGGAACATCCAGTCGCTGTACGACCAGACATTGATGGCGCAGATTTTCCCCAGTTCGCCAGAGGCGACCACCTGCCGCATCCTGCGGTTGGCCGCCATAAGGCTCGCGGTATGGCCGCAGAGGAGCTTGACCTTGTGCTTCTCGGCAGCCTCCACCATCAGGTCCGCCTCTTCGAGGCTCATGGCCATCGGCTTCTCGACGACCACGTTTTTCCCGCCTCTGGCGGCGATGAGGGTGTGCTCGCAGTGAAACTGGTTGGGCGTCGAGATCCAGACGACCTCCACGTCGGGGTCGTCGCAGAGCTTCTCCACCGAGTCATAGGCGCGGCCGCCAAAGCGCTGCTGGAAGGCGGTGAGGGCTCTGGGGCGGATGTCCGCGGCCGCCACCAGCTCCAGGTTGGGCGCGCTCTCCATGGCCCGGACCACCGCGACGGCCCCGGCGCCAAGGCCCGCGACCGCGACCTTCATCTTTTTTGCCGGGTTTCGGTGGGCGTCGTAGCTGCCATGGCCATGCGCCTTGTCCTCCTGAAACAGGTTGTGGGCTGAGACAGCGCCCATCATAACAGCGCGGCCCTACGTGTACAATTGGGCGCTTTGCGCGTAACTGTTCGCAGTTCCAGGTTCAAAGTTCCGGGTTCCACCCCAGCCCCCCCGAGCCCGGTCTTTGCCTTGACCTACGGGGCGCTGTTGCTTGGAGAGCCCGTCACCCTCGAGAGCGTCGCCAGCCTTGTCTTGATTCTAGCTGGGGTCGCCCTGATCACCCAGGTTCCCGGTAGAGGCCGCGCTTAGCGATATACTCTGCCACCGGTTCGGTTACCCAATACCGGATCGACTGACCCTGGAACACGCGTTGGCGAATAGCGGTTGAACTGATCCCGATCTCAGGGATGGTCAGCAGGAGAACTCGTTCGCGGGCCTCCGGCACTGTCCTCTCCAAGCCCCGCCAGTCCGCCGCGTAGCCTGGCCTCAGCGCAGCAATAATCCACGCCAGGTCCACGATGCGCTGCGGCTGTTTCCAATTGGGCAGGTCAAGCAGGGCGTCCATACCGAGGATGAAATACAGATCATGGTCTCCTGAAAGCTCTGAAAGGGTATCTGCGGTGTAGGTCGACGCCTGCCGTTCGATATCCACAACTGAGACCTCGAAGTGGGGATTCCCGGCAATTGCTGCTTCCACCATCGCCACCCTGTCCGCCGGGGCGGAAAGCGCCCGCCTCTGCTTCCGCCATTGGTCTTGCGCGGGAACAAACAGGACCCGCTCGAGGCCCAGTTGCACCCGTGCCTCCTCTGCAACGAGGAGATGTCCCCAGTGGATGGGATCGAACGTCCCGCCCAGTACTCCAATTCGGGGCCTATGGCCAGGGACCGTTTTCGCTATCACCACTCGATATCGCGCTCTCCCACCCGGATCACATCCCCCGGCTTCGCCCCTGCCCGCTCCAGCGCATGTCTCCATGGGGTGCGCCGCAGCCGCTCTCTAATGATTCCAGCGTACTCCTCTGGCGTCATATCTCTCGGCACGACCAAGTCGGGCACCTCTGTCCCCTCCAGAATGAGCCTCACGTCGCCGCTTTTCCGGACACTATATTCGTGGTTAGTGTGCTGCGGGTGAAAAACCTTACCGTCGACAGGTGTGAAACTCTTCTCCTCCAGCCTTACTTCCCTAACGGCCCCCCAGGTGTCCGTCATCAACTCCCTGACTCCCTCTCCCGTATCCGCCGATATGAACCGTACCGCGGCGACTTCTGGCGCCAGGGCCCGACGGATGGCCGCCTCCCTATCGCGTACCAGTGGCAAGTCCACCTTATTGACAGCAAGTAACTGCGGCTTTTCGAGTAGGGCTTGATCGAAGCGACGCATCTCTTCGCGCACCTGCTCGATGTCTCTGGCGATAGTATCGCTAGTCCCGTCAACCAGGTGGATCAAGACAGCCGTTCTCTGAATATGCCGCAGAAAGGCGATACCTAATCCTGCTCCATCAGCCGATCCTGCAATGAGCCCTGGTAGATCCGCAAGGGTAAATGTCTCGAACCCCACCTCTACAACCCCGAGTTGGGGTTGCAGCGTGGTGAAAGGAAAGTCTCCCGTCCTTGACCGGGCCCTGCTGGCATAGCCCAATAGGGTCGACTTCCCGGCGTTCGGCAGGCCCACGATCCCAACATCGGCCAAGAGGCGTAACTCCAAAGCGATCTCCCGCTCCTCTCCCCGTCCCCCCTTCTCTGCGAATCGTGGGACCCGATGGGTCGAGGTCGCAAAATGTTTGTTACCCCGCCCACCCCTGCCGCCACGGGCCACTACCACTTTGAACCCTTCGCTCACCACCTCACCAAGGGCGCCCCCCCCGGCTGTGCGAGCTATCGTCCCTAGGGGGACGGCTAGCAGCAAGTCATTCCCACGCCGCCCATGCTTGAGGTTCCCGCGTCCCGATTCGCCTCGCTCCGCTTTATAGAGCTTTCGATAGTGCAGGTCCGACAAAGTGGCAAGTGATGTATCACCAACGAGGATCACATCACCCCCGCGGCCACCATCGCCACCATCCGGGCCGCCCTTTGGGATATACCGCTCCCTACGGAAGCTGACAGAGCCAGCTCCTCCATCTCCCCCCTTGACTAGAATCACAGCCGTATCTATCAACAACAATCACCTTTCCGTCCATGGAGGATAGAGCGTAAGGCTATTGGAAAAGCACTCTTCCTCTAGCGATAGCATCAGTATATAAAGGGTTGGATGGTGGGGATGCAGGCATGCGGTACGAATAGGGGCTGGCGGGATGGCCTGAGGATAATCTGGGGACTTCAGCCAGAGAGAGACATGAGGTTATCCACAGAAAACCCAGGTTATCCACCGCTGAAGCGAGGGTTTTCCACATCCGGCTTGGGCTGGGGTGTTGTTGCGTGGTGGGTGAAGGCACCAAAGCCACAGCCAAACCGCAGAGTTTTCCAGCCACGTCGGGTGGAATCAGCAGGGTAGCGGATAACTTAGGACTTGAGAGGGTAGCCAGCTACGCCGGACGGCTGAGCCGGACCGTGGAGGAGAGTTCGGCTAGCGTCCGAGCGAGGGCGGGCTGCTGTGCGATGGTGGCAGCTATCTTTTCACAGCCGTGGAGGATTGTCGAATGGTCCCGGCCACCGAGAGCCCTACCGATCTCGGTAAGGGTGAGGGCAGTCTCCTGGCGGAGAAGATACATGAGCACCTGGCGCGCAAACGCGATGTCGTGAGAGCGGCGCGGGCCCGACAATTCAGCGGGTGTGACCTGATAGTGTGCGGCCACGGCATCCATGACAGTCGTAGGGCTGGGTGCCCAGTGACGGGGCTGTTGGAGCAGCTCGGAGATTGCGGTCTCGGCAAGCTCGACAGTTGGCGCGGCTTGGGCTAACCGGCAGAACGCGATGACCCTGTTGAAGGCCCCCTCCAGTTGGCGGATGTTGTTTGGGAAACGATGGGCTATCACGCTCAACACTTGTGGATCTAGACTAGCGTCAAGGTCGTCAGCCTTGTTCTGGAGGATGGCGAGGCGCATCTCCAAGTCAGGGGGTTGGATATCGGCGATGAGCCCCCACTCGAAGCGGGAGCGGAGGCGATCTTCCAGGAGAGGCATAAAGCCCGGCGCACGATCGCTGCTGATCACGATCTGGCGCCCAGACGTGTGCAGATCATTGAAGGTATGGAAGAAGCTCTCTTGGGTCTGCTCCTTGTCCGCGATGAAGTGAATGTCGTCAATGAGCAGGACATCCACGCCGCGGTACTTAGAGCGGAACTCCTCGGTCCTGCGCTCGCGCAGGGCGTGGATGAACTCGTTGGTGAACTGCTCGGAGGTCGTATAGAGGACTGCCAGCTGCCCGGCAAGGCATTGGTGCCCGATAGCGTGCAGGAGGTGAGTCTTGCCGAGGCCCACGCCACCGTAGAAAAATAGCGGGTTGTAAGCCTGCCCCGGTTTCTCCGAGACGGCGAGGGCTGCTGCGTGGGCGAACCGGTTGGCAGATCCAACGATGAAGGTGGAGAAGGAATAGCGGGGGTTCAAGAACCCATGGGCTTGCCCATTGCGCCTGGGTGCGGCCAGCGGCAGAGCC
>CAZPYZ010000264.1:0-6326 GCA_964590215.1 uncultured Dehalococcoidia bacterium
CTCCCAGGGTTTCTCCATGTTGCAGGCGTGGCCCGCGCCTTCGATGGTGACCAACTCACACCCCGGGATCTTCTTCTGCAGCGCAAACGCTCCTTCGTGCGAGCCGTCCTCGCTCCCCGTGATGATCAGCGCCGGCGCCTTTGCCCCTTCGAAGAGCCACTCCGGGTCCCGAGGGTGCGGCCCCAGCGCTCTTAGCACCTCCACGATACTCGCTGCATCGCTGAACCCGTTCCGTTCCACGAAGTTCCGCGTGAAGTACCGCACCAGTTCCGTATCCCGAAAACCTCGGCTGTAGAGTCCCACGATCTTCGGCTCCCGGGCCCCCATGCCGTGTTCCAGGAAATCTGGGATGTTGTCCGGCCCCGGCCTCGGCGTGGCCCGGTACGCGCAGCCGCTCATGATGATGGCTGAGGTGCGCTCCGGTTGCTGGTTCGCCATGTGCATCACCACGTGCCAGCCGACGGATTCGCCGACCACGATCGCGGGCTCGCCGGGGGCTACCTTGTCCAGCACCTCCCAGCAGGCTGCGCCAAGGTCGGCGATGGTGAGGCCGGGCTGCGCAGTGGCCGACTTCCCGTAGCCGGGAAGGTCGACGCTGATACAGCGGTACCAGGTCGAGAGATGGTCCGTCTGATAGATCCAGCAGCTGTGGTCCAGCGGGCTCGAGTGCACGAAGATCATCGGCCTTCCCGTTTTCCCCAGTTGCTCATAATAGAGTGGGCCATTCATGTGTTCGGCCATCGCGCACCTCGCCTAGTTGATCTTCTCCGCCCGACGGTTGGGCGGCATCAGGTCCACGTCCATCCAGGCGGCCGGCGGCCACCACCGTGGGATCGGGTTCGCGCCGTAGTTGTTCAGTACGTCGTGGAGCCACGGCTGGTAGAGACTATACGAGCTCCGCTCGAACGCCCCGATGAAGTATGCCTGATCGTATAGGCGTCGCTGGAACTGCTGGAGCAGCTTCTGCGCCGCCGGCGCGTCGAACTCGGAGAGGTATTGGTCGAGGATCGCGTCCAACTCCGGGTCCTTCGGCCCTCGCTTGTTGAACACGCCCTTTGAGTGGAACCGCTCGAAGAGGCCCCCGCGGTCGTCCCCTCGGGATCCCAGGATGACGGATTCGAAGTTCGAGTCCCGCAATGCCTGTGCGTTCCCCGCATTATCGAGGGGGGTCAAGACCAGGTTGATGCCATGCGCTCCTCCCTCTGAGGCGGGATTGCCCTATGGGCTGGGAAGGGTATCACGTACCGTCCTTTCATCCTCCCCGGGGGCCCTCTGTGTCAAACTACCACAAAAGACCCTTGGCAAGCCCGCGGGTCTCGTGCATCTACTCGGTTGTTCAGGGAGTCTCCCGGCTTTCACGCGCTTGTTGGCCGTCAAGGCCGAACCGGACCGGCCTCGGTTGCACTAGATCCACTGGGATGCCCGAACGGTGTGGTAGTCCGTGCGTTGATGGGCCACCGTCTCTGTGTACTCCTTCACCGCCGCTTCGTTGAGGGTCAGCCCCAAGCCCGGCAGATCAGGCATTGGCAGAACACCCTTCTGCGGTCGCGGCGTGTCCATGAAGATTGCCTCCAATGTCTGGGACCGCAGCAGCATGTATTCCGTCATCCACCCATTCTTCACACCCGCGATGAGCTGAGCGTTCTGCAGGTGCCAGGCGCCCACCGTTGCCACCGGCAGGTGGTACAGCTCCGCCATGTGGGCGACCTTCTGGCACTGCGTGTACCCACCGTCAAAGACGACGTTGGGCTGCACCACGTCAACCGCGCCGCCGGCGATGAGATCCCGGTACGCTTCGACCGTCTCCGCGCTGGCGCCAATGGGAACGGTCGTCTTTTGTCTAAGCTGGGCCAGGGCACGAACGTCTGTGACGCCACTCAGTTGCCCGATGAAGGTGATGTCGTAGGGCTCTAACCGCTTCGCCAGTCGAACGATGTTGACGTAGTTGTACACACCGCCGGCGTTGAGGACGAGCTTGACTTTGGGTCCGACCGCTTCTCGAACCATACGGATTCGGGTCACGTCCTCCTCGACGTCCTGGCCCCCATCCGCTGCGACGACCTGAAGCTTGAATTTATCGTGGCCCTCGGCGACCAGCTGTTTCGCGAGGCCCACCAGTTCCTCGACCCGAAGCACGTTGAGGCCGAACGTGGTGTAGATAGGGACGGAGTCCCCTGAAGCCCCTCCCAGGAGCCGGAAGACGGGCTGGTTGCACGCCTTTCCCTTGATGTCCCAGAGCGCCTGATCGATCGCGCTGATGGCCCGCCCTTCAACCCCCATGCGCATTTGGGCGCCTCGCCGCTCGGCCCACGCTTCGTTCCAAATCAGCTCTATCTGGAGAGGATTCCTGCCAGTCAGGAACGGCGCCAGTTCTTGATTGATGATTTCCCGAGTCGGGATAGCGTTGTCGTCCCGGGTAACGCCAAGCCCGGTTAACCCCTCGTCGGTCTGCACCAGGACCAGGACAACCCCCTGGTGCGTCTGGCGCCCAACGAAAGGAATCGTCACCGGGACCCGAAGAAGAATCGCCTGGACGCCGGAGATTTTCATGAACCGCTCCTTTAGCCGTGGGTTACAGGCCACGCGCTTGGCGAGGAGAGCGCAAGAGGCCTGCACGCCTGTACGTGGTCCAAGAAAGCTTGGATGGGAGGCGAGATGCCGTCAAGGGGGTTTGTGCCCATAGCTTCGGACCTGGTGGGTAGGCTTTCACCCTGCCCGAGGCTGTGCAGGCTGGAAAGCCTGCGCCACCAAATCAGCGGGGCTTAGATAACCTCGGACGTGGTGGATCAAAGTTGGAGCAATGCGGACAACGATTGGCGCGCTTCGGAGCACGTGATTGCAACGCCCGGCCACACGTGCGAGGATACGCTAATGCTTCGGGCAGCCTGCACGCGAAGGTTTCACCAAGGAGATGAGCAATGACCCAGACACAGCGGGCATATCCCGTCGAGGCGCTGCATCCGGCGGCGCCCGGGGTGCGGGGTGCCATCGATATCCACTGCCACGCCAACGAAGGGCAGCAGGACGCCCTGGAAGTGGCGAAACGGGCCTCGGAGAACGGAATGCGGGGGATCGTGTTCAAGTCCATCGTGGGGCGGGACAAACCGGTTGAAGGAGTCAAACGGGTTCGGGAAGCACTGCAGGAATGGGCCGCCAAAGAAGGGATCGAGCCCGTCGAGTGTTGGGCCGGGGCCTACCGGGGCTACCCGGACGCCAAGCGGCTGCGGGAGCAGCTCGATGGCGGAGTAAAGATCTTCTGGATGCCCACCGCGCGCTCCGCCAACTCCTTGAATAAAGACAGCAAGACCGGCGGACGGCCCGGACTGCCGTGGGAGGACGCCCTCAAAGTAGGGGACTACCTCCTGGACGGCAGGGGGTACCTCAAGCCAGAGATCCTGGAAGTCATCCACCTCATCGCGGACTATGACCGCGCCTTCTCCTTCGGCCATGCGTCGCACCCGGAGATCGAGGCCCTCGCCAACGAGGTCCACAAGATCGGGTTCCGCAAGGCCTTCATCGACCATCCGCACAGCCCTTACGTGGACGTCTCTGTGGACGAGATGAAAACCCTGGCCGGGATGGGTGTCTGGATCAACTTCTGCTACGACGAGCTTTCGCCCCGGCTTCGGGTCGACCCTCATAGGATGTACAACGCAATCCGTGCGGTGGGTGTCGAGCACTGCATCCTCTCCAGCGATGGCGGCGACCCCACCAACCCCGACTCCGTGGAGTGCATCCGGCTGATACGGGCCTTTATGAAGGAGTGCGGCCTGACAGACGACGAGCTGCGCACGGTCAGCTGCACGAATCCAGGTTTCATCGTCGGCGTGAGCCCCGAGTAGTTGTGCTTGTCGGCTCAAAGTCCGCACAGAGCGATGGGCCAGTTGAGGCCCATTCATCGTGGGTTTGAGGCGAAGCTTCGTTAGCCAAGGAGGAAAAAATGAGCACAATCTCGCCGGCCAGGGAGGCAGCTAGCGACGCTGCCGTTAACGACGTCATCATCTCCGCAGACTCCCACGTGTTGGAGCCCTATGACCTGTGGGCGAAAGAAGTCCCCTGGGCCGTGGAGCATATGTCCCACCTCCCTGCCCGGAGTGAGGGCCACAAGCCGGGCGGCCCCGACGTCTGGAAGCTCTACAAGGCGGGGCGCGCCGGTGAGCCCCGGGACGCCAACACGCCCATGGGAGGTCAGGACCCGTCGACCCGGCTGCTGGAGATGGCCGTGGATGGCGTGAGTGCCGAGGTTCTCTACACGACCTTGGGGCTCCGGCTCTACTCCATGGACCACGCCGAAGCCCAGGAGGCGTGCTTCCGCGTCTTCAACGACTACCTGATCGACTACTGCAAACCGAATTTGGACCGGCTGCTGGGGGTCGCGTGCATCTCCGTTTACAACATCGACCGGGCGGTCAAAGAGCTGGAGCGCTGCCACAAGGCCGGCCTGCGGGGCGCGCTCATCTGGCAGGCCCCCCACCCAGACCTGCCCTTCCACTCGGATCACTACAACCCCTTCTGGGAGGCAGCCGAAGCCCTGGGCGTGCCGGTAAGCGTCCACAGCCTCACCGGCCACAACTACACCAAGAACCCTACTTCCAGCACCGGTGAAGGAGTGCAGCGCTACAAGAACAGCGTGAACAACAAGCTGTGGGAGACCTCCGACGCTCTGGTGGACCTCATCTTCACCGGTGTCCTGGAGCGCTACCCGGGGTTGAAATTCGTCCTGGTGGAGGACGAGATCGGCTGGCTCCCCTTCTACCTCCAGCAATGGGACCGTCTGTACCGAAGGGACAGCGGCAAGAACGCCGCGATTCCGGAGAAGCCCAGTTTCTATTGGCAGCGCCAGATCTTCTCCACCTTCTTCGAGGACCCCATCGGGTGTCATCTCCTGGGTGTCTGGGGCCAGGACAACTGCATGTGGTCCAGCGACTACCCTCACGCCAACTCATTGTGGCCCCGCTCCCGGGAGTACATCGCGAACGACCTGGGCCACCTCGGCCCCGAAGCGAAACAGAAAATCCTCCGGGACAACGTCGCGAGGCTGTACGGCATGACCATCCCAACGCCGATCCCTGAACCGGCATCGTGAGGATTCCGCTGTCGTGCCCGGCTTAACGAGCGCTCACCCTCACCCTTGCCCTCTCGCTGAGGGAGAGGGGACCACCGACGCGGTATGGTGAGGGTTCCCATGCAGTGCCGGTTTGAGGAACGTTTCCCCCTCACCCTAACCCTCTCCCAGGGGGAGAGGGGACTAACGAGGAGGCGTGCATGGCCGTTGACTTCGTCACCAACCAGGAAATCATCCTGGAGGCTCGCCGGAACCTCGACCAGGGGGCTTGGGACTACTTGGTCGGTGGCTCGGAGTCGGAGACCACCATGCGCCGTAACCGCATGGGTTTCGATTGCCTCGCCTTCAAGCCGCGCGTCCTCAGGGATGTCTCGGAGGTGGACGCCTCGACGACTCTGTTGGGCCACCCATTACGGATCCCCGTCGTGCTGTCGCCCATGGGGTCGATCATTCTGTTCTCCCCGGAGGGCGCCCTGCCCTCGGCCCGCGCCGCCGAAGCCTTCGGAACCATCCACGTCGTTAGCTCCGGCGCTGAGCCGGGCTTGGAGAGGATCGGCTCCAGCACGAAGGCGCCCAAGATCTTTCAGCTCAACGCAACCGCAGACCTGGAGGCGGCAAAAGAGAAGATCGAGGGCGCTGCCAAGGCTGGGTATGTCGCACTGGCTTGGACCGTCGACCACGCCGCCTCGGGACGAAGAGAGCGGCCCATGCTCGGCCGGACCAAATCCAATGCAATGGAGCGCTTCAGGGCAAAGGATAAGAAGTCGCGGCCAAACTGGCGAGCGATGGCTACCTGGGAGACCCTTGACCGCGTCAAGGAGATGGCGGGCCGGGCGGGATTACCCTTCCTGGTGAAAGGGATCGCCACCGCGGCGGACGCGGCCCTTGCGGTAGAGCATGGCGTCGACGTGGTCTGGGTGTCCAACCATGGCGGCAGAAACCTGGATCACGGGCGGGGGACCATCGAGGTGCTGCCTGAGGTCGTCGAAGCCGTCGCCGGGAGGGCGGCCGTCGTCCTGGACGGAGGCATCCAGCGGGGCAGCGACGTGTTGAAGGCGATTGCGTTAGGCGCGACCGCCGTAGGCATCGGCAAGCTGCAAGGCTTTGGGATCGGGGCCGCAGGAGCCGAGGGTGTGTTCAGAGTCCTCGAGATCCTGGAGGACGAGATTGAGATCACCATGGCCTTCCTGGGCGTGAACCGAATCGACCAGCTCGGACCAGAGTATCTGTGCGAAGCAAAACCTGTTACCTTCCCTCACGA
>CAZPYZ010000265.1:0-6322 GCA_964590215.1 uncultured Dehalococcoidia bacterium
ATTCGCTCGTTCAAAGCGGGAAGTCGGTCCAGCTTCTCTCGCTCGGCAATGGGAAGCAGATGCTGGCAGCGGTGCGCGAGACTGGCGGGGAGGTGCTGGTCGTGCAGGACGAGGAATTGCCGCCCGTCCTCCGCGAATTCGCCCGGAAGGGGGTGCTCATGGAACCGAGGAGCGCCATCCCTTTCGCCGGCTTGGCCCAACTCTCTAGCAGAGGGAATTTTTCGGACCTCAGCATGGTGGTGGTTCCCGTCACAGGCCACGGTCTCAAGGCCACGGGTCAATTAAAGAAACTGTTGAATAGGTAAGGTCAAATGATTGTGAAAGACGCCTTGACGGACTGGTGCGCATTAATTATCGTAGTTATTGCCATTTTCTCATTCCTGGCGATTCTCGATCCGAGGCAAGTTGGGGGCAGAAGAAGGTATTGCTCCCTTTGGTCGTATATTGTTTTGATGGTTGGTCCAAGCGAGGAGATGGGCGCGATGCGTACGACACGGTTCGCAGGATTGTTGTTCTCCGTTTTGGCGTTGTTGATTCTAGGATTTGCGACCGGCCCTCATGCGGCGGATAAGCGCATTTCCATCGGCACGGGTTCCTCCAGAGGAGTTTATTACCTGTGGGGCGGGGCGCTTCAGAAGATTGTCAACTCGAAAGTGCCAGGCGTTGAATTAACGGTCGAGTCCACGAGCGGCCAGTACGACAACGCTCAACTTGTCGAGCGCGGCAAGGCTGAGCTCGCCATGTTCAACACCCTCACCGCCGAGGGGAGCTGGAGCGGAAAGGGCAAGTGGACGAAGGGCAAGGCTTTCCGGAATATCCGCGGCATGCTGCCCATGTATCCCAGCAAGATGATCCTCTACGCCCCCGCCGACCAGAAGATGAAGACCATCTGGGACTACCAGGGGAAGCACGTGGCTGTGGGCCTGCCGAATGGCACCCCTGCCATCGTCGCGCCGGATCTGTTCCAGGCGCTGGGTATCAAGCCCAAGCAATTCCACTACATAGGCTGGGGCGACGTGAACAACTCGGTGCGGGATGGCATCATCCAGGCCATCGTCGCCATCGGCGGCCAGCCCTGGCCTCCGATTGTGGACCTTACGACCACCCATAAGGTCACTTTCATCAATCTCAGGGATGACGACTACAAGAAGATCTTCGCCAAGCTCCCGCACTACGCTAAAGGCGCGATTGCAAAGGGCACCTACCAGTATCAGGACACGGAGCTGAACACCTTGGCTTTCTGGAACATCATTGCAGTGAACAAGGACCTCCCCGACGACATTGTCTACAAGATCACCAAGGCCATCTCTGAGAACAAGGCGATCATTGCCGCCACCCATCCCAAGACGGCGCAAGAGTTTGATCCGAAGAACATCACCGTCTCCCCGTTGCCCATCCATCCGGGCGCCGCGCGCTACTACAAAGAAATCGGAGTCGCGGTGAAGACCCAGTAATCTCTTGGCTCTTCCGTCCGGGGCCGGAACGGTCCGGCCCCGGGCCGGGGAGGCCCGTCTTGGATAGACCTCTTGGATCGGGGGAAGCGTCCGCCCCGGCGAATCTGCAAAGCGATCTGGAACTGGAAAGCAAGCTGGGGCGCCGGGTCCTGCGGGGCCCCTGGGCCCTCGTCGTCACCTGGGTCGGCGTGGCGATGGCCCTGTACCACATCTATTTCCTGGGTCTTACGACCCTCACCCCCTATCTGCTGCGCGCAGGCCATCTCTCCTTCACAGGTTTCCTGCTGTTTGGGCTGCTGAAAGGGCGTGCCGGCTCCCCTTCTTATCGTATCTCCATCCCGGACCTGATCGCTGGGCTCCTCCTGGTCGCGAACACGGTTTACATCATCGTCCTTTTCGATGAACTTCAGTTTCGCGTCAAGAATTTCCCCGAACCGATGGATCTCGTTTTTGCCGTTGTCACTATCCTCCTCGTTCTGGAGGGGACGCGCCGGGCGACGGGCTGGGTGCTCCCTGGGATCGCTGTCTTTTTTATCTTCTACGGGGCTTTCGGCCACTACATTCCCGGCATGCTCGGTCACAGGGGTTTCGAATATGAGCGCGTGCTCGGCACCGCGTACAGCGTGTCGGGAGTCTTTGGCTTGCCGCTCGGCGTCTCGGCCACGTACATCTATCTTTTCATTCTTTTCGGAGCCTTTCTTCAGGGCTTCGGCGGCGGCAAATTCTTCCTGGACCTAGCCAGCGCGCTTTTCGGCATGGTTCGGGGAGGGCCGGCGAAAGTTGGCGTGGTGGCGAGCGCTTTCTTCGGCACTATCTCGGGGAGCGCCGTGGCGAATGTTGTGGGCACGGGCACGTTCACGATCCCGCAGATGATACGCCTGGGTTACCGGCCTGCCTTCGCAGGCGCGGTGGAAGCCGTCGCATCCGCCGGAGGTCAGATCATGCCGCCGGTCATGGGGGCCGGGGTATTCGTGATGGCGGACATCATCCAGGTGCCCTATATCGACATCGCTGCTGCGGCGGCATTCCCGGCGATCCTGTACTTCCTAGCGGTTTTCCTCATGGTGGATTTGGAGGCGGTTCAGACCGGCATGCGCGGGATGCGACGGGAGGAATTGCCTCTCGTGAGCCGGGTGATGGCGGAGAGCGGCTACCTGCTGATCCCCATCGTCACTCTCCTATACTGGCTGATATATCTGCGCACATCCCCTATCCGGGCGGCGCTATTCTCTTTGCTCGCCACATTGATCGTGACGCTTGCTGTCGCGCTGCCCGAGATGTGGGGAAAGATCCGGAGGAGGCTGGCAGAATCCAAGGAGTCCCTTGCCGGCTCTTCGTCGCGCCTGAAGCTGCTGGGCCTCCGCAATCTCTCGCAAACCCTCTCGTTGGGTTCCCAGAACTGCCTGGAAGTCTCTATTGCGAGCGCCTGCGCGGGAATCATCGTCTCGATCATCGAGCTCTCTGGATTGGGCATCAAGCTGGCACTTTTCATCATTGAGATGTCCCATGGCATTCCGGTCCTCGCGCTGATCTACTCCATGGTCATCAGCCTGCTCCTCGGGATGGGACTGCCAACCACCCCGGCCTACATCATCAATGCGGCGGTGGTCGCACCTGCTCTCATCCAGATAGGCATCAAGCCTCTGCCCTCGCACTTGTTCGTTTTCTACTTCTCCTGCATCGCCGTGATCACCCCTCCTGTCTGCATGGCGGCCTTCGCCGGGGCGGGCATCGCCAGGGCGAATCCCATGGCGGTGGCCGCCATAGCGTGCAAGCTGGGAATCGTGGCGTTTATTATCCCGTACATGTTCGTGTACGCTCCTTCTCTGCTCCTTGAGGGCGATTGGGGATGGATCCTCGTCGCAGTTGCGACCGCAACCGTGGGCGTCTGGGCGCTGGCGAGCGGCCTGCAAGGATGGGCGTTCGGCCCGGTTTCGATATGGCAGCGGGCATGTTTGATCGCGGCGGCGTTCGTTCTGATATATCCTGGCGTAATAACGGATACGGTGGGGCTGGTGTTAATCGGCGCAGCCATGCTTCCCCAATGGGGTAGATGGTCAAGGCCCGGAAGCTGATCCTGAGTTTCCCCCTGAGAACCCTGCGTGCAGGCTAGTGCTTCATGTTCAACAGTCGGCGGGGATTCGTCCGGGTTAGATCGTAGGCTTCTTTCTCCTTTAAACCCTTGATATGCAAACAGTAGATTCCCACCTTCAGCGTCTCCGGCGGCATGGACTTTCGAGGCGATCCGGCGTCCGTCGCCAGGATGCACCGGGACGCCCCGACGGCATGGATGGCCTTGACCATGATCTCGGGTGTCGTCATGCCAGGCAGGGGGTAGAACGTCCCCGTGCAGAACTCGATGGTGGCGCCGAGCCGGGCGAGCTCCCGCATGTCCTTGATCTCGAGCCCCATGATTTTGTACAGGGCATGTTGGACCAGAAGCTTACGGAAGCCCATCTCGCGGCATGCCTTCGCGAGCGCTAGAATCTCTCCGCGGGTGAGATGGGCCGTGCCAAGGATCGCATTGTAGGCCTTGCAAAGCTCAATGATTTCTCGCGTGGCCTGGTTGACCCGCCCTCGCTTGTCCAGGATGGTGATCGGCTCTTCCACATTCTTCTTAAGGCGGGTGCTCTGCATGCCGACGTAGGAGCCCGTGACGCCATAATACTTGTAGTGCCCGAGGGCATGGACCGTCGGCATGAACACCATCCGAGCTCCTTGGTCGAGTTGGACCTCGGCGGCCAAGGGGTTCAGTCCGCCGATATATCCATTGAGGACGATGCTTCCGTATAGTTCGATGCCCGGCACGATGCTCATGGCCAGCCGCGCCCGGGAGACCGTAGGCTCGTGATGGACCTTGAGAGCTAGGCCGGCCATGCCTTCCTGCTGGGCGGCGCGCGCCATATCCACGTCGTCGCCGAGCCGCTCGAAGATGCTTGGGGCCGAATGGACGTGCAAATCGTAGGCGCCTTCAAGATTGATCAATGCCATTGGAATTCTCCTCCTGAAGATATAATGGCGTGGCGGCGTAAATCGGCTAGGGCAGCGACAGGCCGGTCTTCAGCTTTCAGCCAGCATTTTTGCTAGCTCCCTTACTGGCAGTTGCATGGCTGCGTCCTCTAGCATCAGGGCGATGAGCTTGTCCCTCCGCTCACCCAGCGCTGGCCCCGCCAACGAGCAGAACTTGGCCTTCACCTCGCTGGCCGTCGCGAGGTTGCCGGGGTTCCCGCGTGCGATGGGGACGAATTGCTCGAGTGTCTGGCCTCCAGTAGTTTTCACCCCGATGTGCGCCGAAACCTCCGAAAGGGCGGGATCGACCTGGATGCTCACCTTCTCCATGAGCGCAGCGAGGTCCGGAGATTTCAAGCGGTCATCCTCGAAATCGTCAAAACCTCCGGCGGCGTTGAGCAGACCTAGGGCCACGCAGCAGGCAAGGCTGAATTTGGCCTCTGTGCCCGTGCGGGGACGTGGAATGCCCGCGATTCGCACTTGACGGGGGTTCGCCCGCAATTCCACCGCTGCAATGGCGTGAGGCGGGAGGCGGTGCGTGGCCCATACCAGGCGGCCTCCTTCCAGGGCCGCCTGGGCGAGGGAACAGCAAGCGAAGAGCTTGATGGCGATGTTGGGGATTTCCCAGCCGGCACCGGCGCTGAAGCGGAGGCGGGCCGGATCGATACCGTCGCTGAACGCTGTGGCAAACTCGGAACCGGCTGCGAACACATCGTCCGGTCCGGTGTATCCCTCCCGGGCAAGGAGGGAGGACAGGAGACCATTCATGGACGCTTTCCCCGCGTTCAGCGGTTTCGCCATGTTGCCCGTGACCGCTTTCATGAAACCCGCCGCCTGGGTCGCCGCCAATCCGAGCGCCTGGGCAATCTGATCCGGCCGGAGGCCGAGGACGCGTCCCGAGCCCGCCGCCGCCCCTAGCGCTCCCACCGTGCCGGTCGGGTGCCAGCCTCGCTGGATGTGGGAGCGGCCGAGCGCCAAGCCCATCCGGATGGCGACCTCCGCCCCCGCGATGTAACCGGTCATCAAATTACGCACCGTCTTCCCCGTCAGTTCCGCCGCGGCGAGAGCCGCGGGCAGCACAGTGGTGGTCACATGCACAGGCACGCCTTGATGAGTATCGTCATAGTCGAGGGCATGGGCGGAGACGCCATTGAGAAGAGCGGCCTGGAGAGCGCTGGTCCGGACGGGTAGCCCCCAGATGGATGCGAGCGGGGCGCCCCCCTCCGTCACGGCCAGCGCTTGGACCAGCCTCGAACAGGGCTCGCGGCTGCCTCGGAGGGCTACCCCGAAGGTGTCGAGCAGACAAAGCCGCGCATGGTCGATGACTTGGGACGGTATGTCTTCCAGTGCAAGTGAAGCCACTTGTTCGGCCAGCTGCAGGGTCACGGTGCTCATGGCGGCCTCGGCGTCCGGTTCGGGTAGAGAGTTTCGGCACAGTAAGCGGTTAGTCTATGATACGGCCAGGTTCCCGGCAAGAAATTCAGGCTGTGACCGCCTCAACATTCGAGGAGGCCCTTCATTTTGGGAATCGAGGGAGAGATCCTGAATCGCACCGCCGAGAGGATCGACCATCTCATCACCTCCGACCTTCCCGACAAGCGGCGTGTTCCAATGCTGTACAAGGCCGCCCGGGAATTGTACGGCAAATCTCCAACCCTCTTGGCCGCCGAGCGGTTGTCTGATGTGCTCGAGGAACAAGGCCGGGTGGTTTTCATTTGCTCGGGCTGGCCCAACCGCCCCACGGTCGACCCTGCGATTGCCGAGACGGATGGCCCGCCGGGTGCCGCCGTGATCGCGCGCGCCGTGCACGAAGGATTCCGCGCCGTGCCGATTCTCCTATTTGAAGAGCAGCTCCTCTC
>CAZPYZ010000266.1:0-6300 GCA_964590215.1 uncultured Dehalococcoidia bacterium
TCGTTACCTCTAAGGATCCCCTCTCCCAGGCGGGAGAGGGGATCCTTAGAGGTAACGATGCCCCCGAGAACGTTGTTCGAAAAGATATGGGACGACCACGTCGTCCACGAAGAGCAGGGCAAGCCTGCCTTGCTCTACGTAGACCTGCACCTCGTCCACGAGATCACCACCGCCCAGGCCTTCGAGGGGCTGCGCCTGGCTGGGCGCGCCGTCCGCCGCCCCGACTTGACCGTAGCGACCGTGGACCACAACGTCCCCACCTGGGAGCGGTCTCGTCCCACCACGGATCCCATCGCGGCCAAGCAGATAGCAACCCTGGACGAGAACGCCAAACAGTTCAACCTGCCCAACTACTACGACATCTTCAGCGAGAACCAGGGCATCGTGCACATCATCGGCCCCGAGCTTGGCTACACCCAGCCAGGGAAGGTCGTCGTTTGCGGCGATAGCCACACCTCCACCCACGGCGCGCTCGGCGCCATCGCATTCGGCATCGGGACCTCTGAGGTGGAGCACGTCCTGGCGACCCAGACCATCCGCCAAATGAAACCCAAAACCATGGAAATCCGGGTCAACGGACAGCTCTCACAGGGCGTGGCGGCCAAAGATGTGATCCTTGGCATCATTGGACGTATCGGCATCGGTGGCGGCGCAGGCCATGCGG
This sequence comes from uncultured Dehalococcoidia bacterium, assembly GCA_964590215.1. Taxonomy (GTDB): domain Bacteria; phylum Chloroflexota; class Dehalococcoidia; order SHYD01; family SHYD01; genus CAZPYZ01. The sequence goes on from CAZPYZ010000266.1 coordinate 665, forward strand.
TGGAGTACACAGGCGAGGTGATCCGCTCCCTCGACATGGCTGGGCGGATGACCGTCTGCAACATGTCCATCGAGGCCGGCGCCAAGTGCGGCATGATCGCCCCCGACGAGAAGACCTTCGAGTATGTGAGGGGCCGGAAGTACGCGCCTGCGGGCGAGGCCTGGGAGCGGGCGGTGGAGCGGTGGCGATCGCTGCCGACGGACCTGGGCGCCAGCTACGATCGCATGATCGAGGTCGATGCCGGAGCGCTGGAACCCTACGTCACCTGGGGCACGAACCCCAGCATGGTGGCGCCCGTCACCGCTCGAGTGCCGGACCCGGGGTCCTTCGGCACGGCCCAGGAGCGGGATCTGGCGGAGCGGGCGCTGAAGTACATGGGACTGGAGCCGGACACGCCGATCCAGGACATCAAGTTAGACCGGGTGTTTATCGGCTCCTGCACCAACTCCCGGATCGAGGACCTCCGGACTGCTGCCGCCATTGCACGGGGCAAGCGCGTGGCCCCATCGGTCTACGCTATGGTGGTGCCGGGTTCCACCGCGACCAAACACCAGGCTGAGGCCGAGGGGCTGGACAGGATCTTTAGGGACGCTGGATTCGACTGGCGCGAGGCCGGCTGTTCCATGTGCCTGGGGATGAATCCTGACGTCTTGCAACCGGGCCAGCGCTGCGCTTCCACGTCGAATCGCAACTTCGAAGGGCGCCAAGGCCCGGGTGGTCGCACCCACCTGGTCAGCCCGGCGATGGCCGCCGCCGCCGCCATCACCGGCCACTTCGTCGATATACGGGACTGGAAGTAACACCGCTCATGGAATCATTTACAAGGCACTCCGGCATCGTCACTCCCCTGGACCGGATGAACGTCGACACCGACCAGATCTGCCCGGCGGAGTACCTGAAACGCATCGAGCGCACAGGCTATGGGCAGTTTCTGTTTGACCGCTGGCGCAAAGACGAGGGGTTCGTGCTGAACCATCCTGTGTACAGTCGAGGCACGATCCTGGTCTCGGGGCCCAACTTCGGCAGCGGCTCCTCCCGGGAGCACGCGGTCTGGGCTATCCAGCAGTACGGTTTCCGCGCCGTCATTGCGCCCAACTATGCGGACATCTTCCACAACAACTCCTTCGAGAATGGGCTTTGTCCCGTCATCCTCCCGGAAGAGGAGGTCAACCAGATCATCGGCAAGGCAAAGACCCGACCCGGCTATCAGCTCACCGTGGACCTGGAAACATGCCAGGTATACGACGACGAGGGGCTGCGCTGCCGGTTTGTGGTACACCAGGACGCCCCGACCCATGAGTTCCGTCGCCATTGCTTGCTGAATGGGTTAGACTCTATAGCGCTGACCCTCCAGCACGAAGATAGGATCGCGGCATACGAGCGCCGGCAGGCCGAGCGAATTTCCTCTTAACCTCAGCGGCTGATTGATTCCCGCGGCGCGCCACTGTCACTGCGCTGCGTTCATGCGCCGGTTACCCGATCCATCCCCCAAGGACTTTCATCATGAAATTTGACATTGCCGTACTGCCCGGGGACGGGGTGGGGCCTGAGGTCATCGCCGAAGGAACGAAGGTCCTGGACGCGGTGGGCAAACGTTTCAGGCATCAGTTCCTGTATCACGGAGCCACGGTGGGCGGGGCTGCTATCGACAAGTATGGGACCGCCCTGGCCGACGACGTGCTGCCCCTGTGCCAGCGCTGCGATGCCCTGCTCTTCGGCGCGGTTGGCGGTCCGAAATGGGATAACCCCGAGGCGAGGGTTCGCCCCGAACAAGCTATTCTTGGCCTCCGCAAGGGCCTGAAGCTCTACGCAAACCTGCGGCCGGTGCACGTCTTCCCCGTGCTCGAAAACGCGACGAGCCTAAAGGCCGAAATCATCAAAGGCGTGGACATGGTCATCATCCGTGAACTGACCGGCGGGATCTATTTCGGCCAGCCCCAGCGGCGCTGGGCCTCCGCCAGGGGCCGGCAGGCCGTGGATACCCTGCGGTACTCCGAGAAGGAGATCGAACGGGTGCTCCGCACCGGCTTTGAGCTGGCCCGGACCCGTCGCAAGCACCTGACCTCCGTAGACAAAGCAAACGTTCTGGAGTCCTCGCGGCTCTGGCGACAAGTTGCCCAGGAGCTGTCGGGGGAGTACCCCGACGTCCAGTTGGATCACCTCCTGGTGGACACCGCGGCCATGCAGCTCGTCCGGTCGCCTGGGTCATTCGACGTGCTCATTACCGAGAACATGTTTGGCGATATCCTGACGGATGAGGCGGCCGTGCTTGGCGGTTCCATGGGAATGATGGCTTCCGCCAGCCTGGGCGGCGGCTCCTCTGCGCTGGGAGCAAAGCGGCGCATCCGTCGTATGGGGATGTACGAGCCCATTCACGGGTCTGCGCCAGACATCCAGGGGCAGAATAAGGCCAACCCTATTGCGACTGTGCTCAGCGCCGCGCTGATGCTGCGCTACTCCCTGGCCCTGCCCACCGAGGCGGCCGCGGTGGAGCGCGCCGTGTCTCAAGTCCTGGAGGACGGGGCGCGCACGGCGGACATCGCCGTCAAGGGTGAGCGGGTCCTGGGGACCCGGGAGATGGGGGACCGGATCGCAGCGGCGTTGCTTGCCGCCTGACCACGACGCTCCAACAGCCGCCGTCCCAGGAGAACGGTTCGGCTCCCTCCCGTGCCGTAGGTCCGGCTCGTTTCCGGAGTATCCACCTGCTCCGGCGAAGCCGTTCCGAAAGCACCGCCCGAACTCTTGCGCTCGGCCAGTGCTCCCGGTGCGTTTGATCTGAAGCCGCCGTCGATTCAGGCCGCAGCCTCCGCCGCGAAACCCTGCAGGGGCCCCGAGACCGGTGCAGCGGCGCAGGTAGTGAAAACGCCGCTGCGCTTTCGGGGCCCTGATTGGGGCGTTAGCGCGTCCGAATCAGGAGCAGTTTGTCAGTGGCGATCTCGCCGGCCCAGACCTCACCGGGACGCCCTAAGATTTGGCGAACCGACGCGCCAGGGGTGGGGATCTCGAAGGACTCGAAGCGCTCGGTGCGAGGGTCGAAACGGACCATGGTGTTGGCGCCGATATCGCTCAGCCAGACCACGTCGTCGTAGTCGACATAGATGGCATAAGGTTGGGGACGGGCACCCGGGAGTCGCCATTCCTTCCAGGCGCCCGTGGCCGGGTCATACCGCGCCAGCTGGCCAGCGTTGAACTGACTGACCCACCAGGTGCCTTTCGAGTCCGCCCAGATGCGGCGCGACCCCTGGCCGGCCGTGGGTGGATCGATGGGCGTGGACGCACCCGTTTCCAGATCAATCTTGGCGATGTGGTGTCCGGCAAGAGAGGCGTAATACACGAAGCCGTCCGGCGCGGTTGCGATGCCATAGGGACCGCGCCCGCGGGGAGCCTCGAAAACCTGCACGCGGCCGTCCTTTGGATCAACCCTGCCGTAGTAACCGGCCTGGCCGGTGAACCAGAGTATGCCGTGGCCATCGAAGGTCGCCGTGTTCAGATTGGCACGCTCCTGGATGGGCAGGAGAAAGCGCACCACTGCCTCGGTCACAGGATCCACACGGACGATTGCGTTAAGACCGCCGTCGGTTATCCAGGGTGCCCAATCGGGCCCGACGATCACGCCATGGGGGGCTGAGCCCGGGCCGAGGGGGATGCGCTTGACTTCTCCGGTCTTGGGGTCGAGCCTCCCGAGTTCGCCCGAGCGCTGAGCGGCGTACCAGACAACGCCATCCGGGGCGACCGCAACGTCGTGCGGTCCGGAGCCCTGCGGGATCGGGAACTCGTGAAGGGTTGGTGTAGGAAGCGGTGTTGCTTCAGACGGTGGTGGTGTTGTGGCGCCGCCGGGCTCGGAAACGTCAGGTTCGTGAGGCGTGGCAGGTTGGGCGCACGCACCCACCAGGGTTAGCGCGGTCAGGTTGGCGAGCAAGAGTGCGATTAAGGACGATGGTCGGTGCCTTCTTCCTCCACGTGGAGCGAAGCCCCGGGGAGACGGTCCTTTGGTGGAGGCGACCGGCCCCGGGCCTGCGCCCTGCTGGGCCCAGCTTCGGGGCGATCGGGCTCTTTCGCCGCCCAGTGCGTGCTCTGTCAAGGAAAATCTGCCTGCCTCCCCTCTATGGAATCGAGCCCGCTCAAGGCTAATGGCTACGGCAGTCAGAACCGTCTTTGCCATGCTGCCCCCGAACGGCGTTAGTGCGACCACTCCGTGGCGAGCCGGTCCAAGACATCGTGAATGCGCGATTGAGTAATCTCTCGCGCAATGGGCATCCGTTCGAGGATCTCCAGGCGGGGGATGAGGTCCATGGCCGGCAGTCCCTGAACGCGCCCACCCTTTGACTCCGAGCCCTGGCTCCCGCCGCGCCCGCCCTGCTTATGACGTTCCATCTGACGCACGACCATCAAGCCCCTCAGCTCCGCCGCGCCGTCTCGTGTGATCGCAACGACCTTGTCATCGGCTTTCAAATCGCTCCCCTTGCCGCGCATCCGTGTGTTGCCGGTTATCTGGAACTTGACGGCAGCGCCTCCACCATTGGGGGTGATTGTTACCTCAGCGTCGGTTGCGCTGGCCACTTTGCCGAAGGTCGCGCGGATGGTTTCTTGCTGGCCGTTCTCGTCTTTGTAAGTGAAGGTTCCGCCGATGGCATTGTCGAAGTTCCTGGGCATCATACCCGGCATGAATGGCGCCATCCCCGGAGTTGGGCCGCGATCGCCCCGGGCTTTGTCCGGGCGCGGCTGCCTCTGGGGAGCAGCCTCGAGCCGAACCGCCGCGCTCACGTCTGCGCCGGCCCGCACCAGACTGAGGGTCACGGTATCGCCGGCCTGTCGCTTGGCTATCTCGGCCCTCAAGGCGGCCGGGTTATCAACGGCATGACCGTCTACGGCGGTGATCACATCCCGGTCTTGGACTCCCGCCTTCTGCGCGGGCCCGTCCTTGACCACCCTCGCCGCAAGGACGCCGGGCCGGTAGGGGATGTTGAGCCGCGTGGCGGCACGTTCGGTGAAGGGAGCGATGAGGATGCCGAGCCAGGCGCCAGCAGCCTCCACCGCGAGTTCAACTTCCTCTACCGCTGGTGGGGCTGGCTGCGCGTGAACCTGCTGCGAGAATGTGTAGCCTCCTGCCGCGGTCAGAAGGACGATGAACATCCCCAGTCCGGTAGCCCGGAAGAGGTGCATTCTCATGGGCTTCCCTCCAGGATTGTTGTACCCATAGTTACTTGCCGAGGGGCAAGAAAGTTTCAGGCCGGGAGGCCAGGCCCCTATTCGTATCGCAGGGCTTCGATAGGGTGCAATTGGGCGGCCTGGGCGGCGGGGTAGATACCAAAGAAGAGCCCCACTGCACCGGCTACGGAGACCGACAACAGGGCGATGTCCGGCGATACCACTGTGGTCAGGGCCTGTCCATTCAGCTCCATTCCGGAAACCACCCGGGAGATCACCAGGCCCAGGATCAGGCCGAAGCCGCCGCCCAATGAACTGATAAGCGTTGCCTCCACCAGGAATTGGGAAAGGATGTCCTTCCGCTTTGCCCCCACCGCCTTACGGATCCCTATCTCCCGCGTCCGCTCGCGCACCGAGACAAGCATGATGTTCATGATGCCGATACCGCCGACTAGCAGTGAGATCCCGGCGCTACTTCCCAAGAACGC
>CAZPYZ010000267.1:0-6266 GCA_964590215.1 uncultured Dehalococcoidia bacterium
ACATGCCGGCATTGTTTACTGGCAGCAGCAAACAAAGACCACTGGGCAGATCATTCAAGGCCTTACCCTGATCTACGAGGCTATGGACGCCGAGGACATGGTAGGCCGCCTCGAGTTTCTATGAGCCTTTGGTAAGGGCTTTCGCCGGGTTAGAGGTCCGTTAGGGTTCTCGAAACAAATGCAGGTGTCCCTCGGGCGCCGCCGCCGCTAGGACACGGCTTCGGGGAGGCGAGGCGCCGGGGCAGGGTCCGCCGCTGCGTCCAGCACCGCGGCGACGGCCGGTTCCGCCGTAGGGAGCGCGACGGGGGCCGTGCAGTAAGGGCAGGCTTTCCAGAGCGCACTGAGGGCGGCGCCGCAGGTTCGGCAGGCCCTGCGCAGTTGCTCCGTACAGTGGGGGCAAATGACGAAGTCGGGCTGCACCGGCTTCTTGCAGCGCGGGCACGCGAGCTGGTTCTCCAAGTCCTGGAAAAATGCCGCTTCTTCTAACGACCGCTCATACTGCTGGGCCAGGGTCTCCTTCGGCCGGATCAGGAGATAGAGCACCACTCCCGGCACCCCAAAGACCGCTACCAGGCCGACGGCGAAGCAATGGACTAGCCAGTTCCGGGAGCGCCGGCGACTATCCTGGAAGGTCCAGATTGCAAGGCACAGGGAAAACACCGCGAAGTAGATAACGATCGCGGTCACCACCAACTGCAGGCCCGAGATGACCTCTGGGCTTAGGGTGAAAGGCAACAACGCTACCTCGCTTTTGTCAACTATTGCGAAAGTATAACACGCTTGACAGCCCGATTCGGCGCCCGTAACGTGGGCTCCGGCCCCGAAGGTGGTCCGGCGTCACTCGCCCCCGGAAGGCCAGAACAACGCGGCTCTCTCCGTTGGGGAGAGGGAGGAAAAGCCGAGGCATAATCCCTTGGAATTCGCAAAGCGTATCGAACAGCTGCCGCCCTACCTCTTCTATGAGATCAACAAACGGGTCTATGAGAAACGGGCCCAGGGGGTGGATGTCATCTCCCTGGCCATCGGAGACCCGGACTTACCCACCCCCGACTACATCCTGGAGAGCCTGCATCAGGCGTCTCTGGATCCAGTGAACCACCGCTATCCGGAGTCGGATAGCCTTCCCGAGCTGCGGCAGGCCGTGGCCGCCTGGTACCAGCGGCGTTTCGGCCTTGCCTTCGACCCCGACAAAGAGGTGCTCCCCCTCATCGGTTCCAAGGATGGGATCGGCCACATCGCCCTCTGTTTCATCGACCCCGGTGACGTGGCCTTGGTACCCGACCCAGGCTATCCGGTGTACTCCGTAGGCACGATGTTCGCCGGCGGGCAGAGCTACTTCCTGCCCCTCCTGGAGCAGAACGAGTTCCTCCCGGACCTGGAGGCAGTGCCGGCAGATGTCGCCCGGCGGGCGAAGGTGCTGTGGCTCAATTACCCCAACAACCCGACGGCGGCCGTCGCGGAGCTGGATTTCTTCGAGCGTGCGGTGGACTTCGCGCGACGTAACGATATCGCCGTTCTGCACGATTGTCCTTATTCGGAGGTAGCCTTCGATGACTACAGGCCCCACAGCTTCCTAGAGGCCAAGGGGGCCAGGGACGTAGGGATCGAGTTCCATTCCTTGAGCAAGACCTACAACATGACGGGCTGGCGTATCGGCATGGCTGTGGGCCAGCCGGACATCATCAACGCCCTACTGCGAGTGAAGTCGAACCTGGACTCCGGGATACCCCAAGCGATCCAGCAGATGGCGATTACCGCGCTCCAGGGCCCTGATGACGTCTCCCGGCACAACTCGGAAGTCATCGGCCGGCGGCGCGACCGGGTGGTGGCGGTGTTGGAGCGACTGGGGTTCAGGGTCCGCAAGCCGAAGGCAAGCTTCTACGTCTGGGCCGGCATCCCTACTGAAGAGCCTTCCATCCCCTTCAGCACCCGCTTGCTAGACGAGACGGCGGTGGTGGTGACGCCCGGGGTGGGGTACGGTCCGAGCGGCGAGGGGTTTATTCGCATCAGTCTCACCACCCCGGACGAGCGGATCGAGGAGGCCATGCGACGATTGGAGGGGTGGCCGCTGCGGTGAACCGCCTTCCCCTTTTCCCTCCCCCAACCGATGCGTGATGCGTGACGCATGACGCGTGACGTGTGATGCATGATGCGTGATACGTAAGGAGTGACACGCGGCGGGCGAGGGTGGAAGGGCGGCCATGAGAACCCATAACGCATCACCATTACCAAGGACGAGGGCCCCATGCCGGAAAAGGTTTTCAAGACTCGCCGGGGTCTCGCGGTGGTCATCCCGGCGGATATTGCTTCACGCTACCACCTCGAGCCAGGGGTCGAGGTCGACGTCCAGGCCGTAGAGGAGGGGATCTTTCTTGAGCCAAAGGATGTCCCGCCCTGGTTCTCTATCGAGTGGGAGCGGGCGCTGGACGCGGTGGTGGCCCGTTACCGGGGGGCCTTCGAGATGATGCGGGACGAGCAGGCCCGCGGGGAGGAAGAGGGGAGGGCCTAGTGTTCTGAGTCAGAGCTTCGCGGTGTTTGTCGTTGAGAACGCCTGCAGCTTCTTGTCATTGCGAGCCGGCGTACCGAACCAAGCCATGACGACGGAGGATCCTGCCGGCGCGGCAATCTGGGCTGGAGGGCGGACCGCGGCTCACCGGATCGTCGCCCCAGCCCAGATTGCGATGCCCGCCGCGTCGCTGGATTGGGTGAGGCTGCGAAGGCCGGCTCGCAAAAACAGCTGCCAAGCCTCTGACCAGGGTTCGGTCAGGGATAGCGCGGGCAGGGAAAAATCGCTCAAAAGGCGCCAAGACGGAACACCCCTTGGCCTGGTTGGATAAGTGAACTTGAGGAGGCAGTGATGGTCTTTGTTCCCCCCACCGACGAACAGCACATCGCGGGACAGCAGCGGGTACCCCGGCCAGCTGTTCCCTATGAGGTGTTCATGCGGGAAGAGGAGATCCCCATCTTCCGCGGCATCGGCGTCCACGACGTCCGGGAAATGACCCTGGGGCCCTGGAAGCGGCTGGGCGGCCGCGGCAGCTTCATCGCCCTGGATGGCCTGCTGGGGATTAAGGGGATGTACGTGGTCGAAGTGCCCGCGATGGGCGCCCTCAATCCCGAGAAGCACTTGTATGAGGAGTTCTTCATCGTCTTCGAAGGACGCGGCACCACAGAGGTCTGGCGGGACGGAGGCAAGAAGGCCGCCTTCGAGTGGCAACCGGGCACCCTCTTCACCGCGCCCCTCAACGCCTGGCATAGGTTGGTCAACGCCACCTCGAGCCCCGCGCTGCTGCTAGCCGCGACCAACGCGCCGCCGGTCATGGACATGTTCCCAAACCGGCAGTTCATCTTCGAAAACGCCTCGGAGTTTCCGGGGCGCTTCCACGAAAACGACCAAGACTACTTCAAGCCGGGGGAGGACCTGATCCCACACCCCATGGACAAGCGGGCGTGGCTGCGCAGCAACGTCTACCCGGATATCTTCAACTGTGAACTACCCCTCGATAACCAGCGGGCGCCCGGCTACCGGCGCATCGAGCCAGGGTTCCGGGGACTGGAGCATCAGCGCAACGGGTTCATTGCTGAGTACCCCATTGGCCGCTACTCGACGGGCCATGGCCACGCCTCCGGCGCCGTCCTCGTCTGCCTTCACGGCCAGGGCTACACCTACAACTGGCCTATGGCTTGGGGCACCCGGCCTTGGGAGACAGGAAAGGGAGAGTTGGTGACGGAGACGCGCTACAAGCAAGGCGGACTGGTCGCCGCGGCGCCGGGTGGCGGCAACTGGTTCCATCAGCACTTCGGCATCGACAAAGACCGCTTCCGCGTCATCAACTACTTCGGCGGGCCGCACCCCGTCTCTCCCGAGGGAGACCCCGGCGACGAGGTCGTCCACGCGAACGTCCTCCTCGAGGAGGGCGGCGGCACCATCGACTACTCCCGGGAGGACCCCTTCATCCGAAAGCGCTTCGTGGAGGAGTTGGGGAAGGTCGGAGGCGCCTTCAACATGCCGGAGTCCATCTACCAGGGGGACTACCGGATCAAGGGATAGGGCTGGGGATGTTGCCTGAGGCTCTCGAAGGCCGGGGCGGTAGCTCCCCATCCGGCGCTGAGGCGTCGGGGGATGTTGCCTGAGGCCCTCGAAGGGTGGAGAGGGGGCTTGTCCCCGCTCACCCGGTTGGGGCCATTCGCGACTTGGGCCAGGACCACCCCTGCGCGGTCCTACCTGAAGCTAGCCGGCTTTACCTTTGACTTCGGCCCGAATGGCTCCGGCTGGAAGGGCCCGTCCCTGGCCTCCAGGAAGGCCCGCATCCCACCGGCGTTCTTGATCTCGTCCAGCCGCTCGCGGTGAGGGAGGTGAGAGGAGTGGGCCAGGGAGGACATGGCGGCATTGACCAGCAAGGCGCTGCGCACCCCCATGGCCTCCAGCCCGAGGGTGGTCACGTACTTGTTGTAACGGACCGAGGGCTCCGGCACCAGAGCGATGCGCTTGGCCAGAGCCATGGTCCGCTCCATCAGCTGGCCGGGGGGCACCACCTCGTTCACCAGCCCGATGCGGTAGGCCTCCTGGGCGTCCAGGTGGTCGCCGGTGAGGGCATAGCGGTTGGCGACCTTCCAGCCGCACAGGGCGGCGAAGAGAAAGGTCGTGTTGGAGATGTGCCGCACCTCCGGCTGGGCGAAGACCGCCTCCTCCGAGGCGATGGTGATGTCGCAGGCCGCCGCGTACCAGAACCCGCCGCCCATGCACCAGCCATTGACGGCAGCGATGACGGGCTTACCCAGGTACCAGAGGTGCATGAGCTTTTGGATGTTCTTGAAGTCGCTGCTCCACCAGTTCCTGAGCACGTCGCCCGTGTAGGCCTCTTTGGGGTCTGGCCGCTTGCCCGGCCTGGGTGAGACGTCGTAGCCGGCGGAGAAAGCACGTCCCGATCCGGTCAGGATGACGGCCCGGACGGTTTCGTCCTCGTCCGCCTCGTCCAGGGCCCGGTGGATCTCTGCCTCCAGTTCCGGGGTCATTGCGTTGAGGGCCTCCGGGCGGTTGAGGGTAACCGTCGTGATCTCGCCGTCCCGTTCGTAGCGCAGCAGGTCGTATGCCATGGTCCGCCCCCTCCGTGGTAATGTGTGCTGGCCCCGCCAAAGCGGGCCAGCACACATACTAACCCCTTGGGGAGGGGGACGCGCACCATGAAAGCGATGGTCTTCGAGCAGTACGGCGGCCCTGAGGTCCTGCAATGGGAGGAGGTGCCGGACCCCAAGGCCGGGCCCAACGACGCGGTGATAAGGGTGCGGGCCGCGGCCATGAACTACAACGACGTGTGGGGCAGACGAGGCGACCCGGTGCAGGTGCCGCTGCCTCATATCTCCGGGAGCGACGCCGCCGGCGAGGTCGTCGAGGTTGGGAGCGAGGTCCGCAGCGTCAAGGCAAGGGACGAGGTCATCGTGCACCCGGGGAACAGCTGCCGGGTCTGCGAAGCCTGCACCAGGGGCGAGGAGTTCTTCTGTCGCCAGTACAAGATCTGGGGATACCAGACGGGTCCCCTGGACGGCGCATTCGGGGAGTACGTCCGGGTCCCCGCGGTTCAGGTGGTGCCGAAGCCGAAGAACACCACCTGGGAGCAGGCGTCCTCTTTCGGATTGATCCTAGAGACGGTGTGGCGGCAGCTGGTGAAACGGGGCCGGTTGACGGCGGGGGACTACGTGCTCATCTGGGGCGCCGCAGGCGGCCTGGGGTCCATGGCGGTCCAGGTGGCCCGGCTGTTCAACGCGCACCCCATCGCGGTGGCCTCCTCCGACGCGAAGCTGGCCTTCTGCAAGGAGCTGGGCGCCGAGTTCCTGTTGAACCGCACGACCCAGAACATTCCCCAGGAGGTCCGGAAGATCGTGCCCGCCGGGCCGGACATCGTGTTCGAACACCCCGGCAAGGCGACCATCGGAGACAGCCTGCGCGTAGTGAAATGGGGCGGTCTGGTCGTATCCAGCGGGGCGACATCCGGCTACGACGCCGAGATCGACCTGCGGCACATCTTCTTTCGCCAGGCCAGCCTGGTCGGCTCGACCATGGGGAGCCGCGCCGACCTCGTGGAAGGGCTGCGCCACGTGGAGAACGGGCGGATCCGCCCCGTGGTCTCGGAGGTACTCCCCATGCAGGAGCTGGGCAGAGCCGAGACGATGATGGAGAACGATGAGGTGATGGGAAAGGTGGTGCTGACGCCCTAGGAGTGCGGCCGGAAAGCCGCACTCAGTCGAGGGAGGCGAGGCAAACTACC
>CAZPYZ010000268.1:0-6261 GCA_964590215.1 uncultured Dehalococcoidia bacterium
GCGTTGTGAGTAGGGACCCGACCTACTCACCACTCCCTACGCACTACTCACAACGTGAACAAAATTTGCGTTAACCGGCCAGCTAGCTCGTAGTGGAAGCCGGCATCCAGTTCCACTTGCCCACCTTCAGGGACTGCACCGTTCCTGACCTCGTGGAACTGGGTGAGGACGTGACTGGGGCAGGGTTCGACCAGCTCTGGGTGACGGACAACCTGCAGTCCCGCAGCGTGTTCGTTGTCCTGGCCGCGCTGGCGGGCCAAGTGCCTATCAAGCTCGGCACCGGCGTCATGGTGCAGTACTTCCACAACCCCGTGGAAGCCGCCTCGGCTATCGCGTCCATCACCGAGCTGATGTCGGGGCCTGAGCTGAGCATCGGCCTGGCTCGAGGCAACCACAGTACCCCTCGCTTCGTCCACTCGCCCAAGCCCGTCACCATCCTCCGCGAGACCGCCCAGTGCCTGCGCCGCCTGCTGGACGGCGAACAGGTCCAGTTTCAGGACTTCCCCGCCCTGGCCTCCTATTACAGTCTCGTTCCCGAAGCGACCTTTCACCTGGAGGTTAAGCCGAAGGTGCCGGCCCGACTGTACTCCGGGGGCAACGGTCCCCGCGCGATGGAGATCGCCGGCAAGTGCATGGACGGCGTGATCTTCGGCGGCACCCTGGGGGTCGCGGTCCGCACAGGGCAGTTGGCGCCGCTGCTCGCCATCGCCGATCGAGCCGCCGCCAAGCCGCTGCGGAAGGTCGCCGAGATCAAGATATCCCTGTCAGCCGATGCCCAGGCCGCTCGGTCCTTCGTCCGGGGTTCCGTCGCGTCCCGCATGTCCAACCTCCCGGCGCGGGGCTACACCGACGAAGACATCGCCCGCGTGGGCGTGGCGCCGGAGGAGGTGCGGCGCCTGGCCGAGGCCGCCGAACGCGGCGCCCCTCGTCACGAGCTTGCTGCCCTGGTGACCGACGCGATGATCGATACCATATTCATCGCGGGGGACCCGCACTCCTGCCGGGATCGCCTGGAGGAGACCTGCGCGATGGCGAATGACCATGGCTTCCAGCAGCTCATGTTCTCCGAGCTGGGTCCGGACCTCCCCGAAGCCTTCCGGCTCCTCGCGAAAGACGTGCTGCCGCTGGTGAAAGCCGGGTAGAAGTCCGGCCGGCAACCGGTGGTGCAGGCTTTCCAGCCTGCACGGGCAGGCTTGGAAACCTGCCCCACCTGAGGGGTCACTCCCCTTTTCGGCTGCACTCCTGGGTAGGCGCACCGGGCGGCGCCTCCATCGCTTCTGGCCGCCTTGCCCCAATGCGGCCACTAGGGTGATAGGATGTAGCTGGACGTGTAGATGGCACTTCACCGCACCCAGATCCTCCTCGAGCCTGACCAGCACCGCGCCCTGATCGAGATCAGCCGGCGGGAGGGCCGCAGCGTCTCCGACCTGATCCGCGAGATCGTGCGCGCAGAACTGGAGCACCGCACCGTGGATGCCGCCGCCCGCAAGGCGCGCCAGGATGCACTGATGGCAGAGCTGCGGGCGCAGTGGGATCGCGTGATGGCGGAACGGCAAGGCCGACCGGCTCCTATCGATACCGTGGAACTCATCCACGAGATGTGGGACGACCGGGATGACGCAGTCCTCGGGCGCGCCGATCAAAGTAATTGATGCCAACATCGCAATCTGGGCGGTCGTGCCAGAGGTTGCGAGAGGCGACGCCGTCGGACTGCTGGAGCGATTGCGCGGGGATGGCGCACGCTTGGTTGCCCCCACCCTCTGGTTGGCCGAGTGTACCTCCACCATTCGATCCTTAGCGTTCCTCGGAGTGCTCGCGACTTCGCGAGCCAACGGCGCTCTGGAGAACCTGCTCGCTCTGGAGGTGGAGATGCAGCCTATCGAGAGACCTTTGTGCCTGGCGGCGTTCGCCTGGGCCGAGCGGCTCAACCAGCGGCGCGCCTCCGATGGTTTCTACCTGGCTGTTGCGGAGGGATTGGGTACAGAGCTGTGGACCGCCGACCAACGGTTGGCGCGCAGCGCACAAGCAGCCGGCGCCTCCTGGGTGCACGCGCTGACGCTGTGGGCATCATGACGGCTCGTAGGCTCGCTACTTCCCGGGCCCAGGCGCTGCCGCCGTTCTATAATGAACCGATGATGTAGGGTAGGGCGGGCGGCGCTCCCGCCTGTGGCACAGGCAGGAGCGCCTGTGCTCCATTTTGTCAGGAGGGTCTCTTATGATGCCATCGCGCGGCCGGTTCGTCGTCATGCTTAGCTCATTCCTCCTGATGGCCGCTTGCGCGCCGGCGACGCCGCCCTCCGCCGGCATCTCGACGGAAGGGGACTGGAAGACCCGCTGGGAAGGGACCCTCGCGTCTGCCAGGCAGGAAGGCAAGGTGGTGGTGAACACCAACACCAGCCTCTACTACCGGGAGATGCTCAACGGGTTCGCGGAGAAGTACCCCGAGATCCAGGTCGAGCACGTCCCGATGCGGCCCAGCGAGTTCGCCCCGAAGGCGATCACCGAACAACAGAACGGCATCTTCGGCTACGACGCGATGATCTCCGCCACGGGCAACATGGCCGAAGTGCTCCTTCCCGCCAACGCGTTCGACAAGATCACCCCCTATCTCATCCTCCCCGAAGTCACCGAGGCCTCGAACTGGCGGGGCGGTCAGCTCCTCTACGGCAGCTACGAGCCCTACATCTTATTGAACCGGGGAAACGTGAACGGCGAGATCGTCGTGAACCGGCAGGTTCTCCCCAAGAGCGAGTTCAACAGCATCGAACAGCTGTGGGACCCCAAGTGGAAGGGGCAGATCACCATCCGGAATCCCAGCGCGCCCCATAACGCGACGAACTTCCTGACGGGTGTGCTCCACGCCAAAGGGGAACAGGCAGTATGGAAGCTGCTCTGGGAGCAGGAGCCTGTGTATACGGAGAACGCCCGTCTCCTGAGCGAGAACGTCATCCGGGGGAAATACCCCATCGCCCTGGGCATTGAGACGGCCACCTTCGAGAACTGCCGCGTGAATAAGGGCTGCGACCACATGGAGGAGATCTCAGGGCCGAAGCATGTGCTGGGCCATGGCGGTACGGTGCTCAGGAACCCGCCTCATCCCGCCGCCGCCGCCGTCCTGATCAACTGGTTCTTCAGCAAAGAGGGACAAGAGGCTTTCAAGCAGGCCATCATCGCGACCACGGCAGGGCCTTACGTCGACGCTCACAGCGCTCGGAAGGACGTGGAGCCACACCCGGACGCGGTGAAAGCCGGCAACGTCCCGGACTACGATAATCTTAAGCAGTACAGCCTTCAGGGCATGGAGCAAGGCGCCGGGGAGATGAAAGCCGTCATCGAGATGTGGAAAAAGGTCGAGGCACAAAGGAGATGATGAAGGAAGTAAGTGAGTAAGTGAGTAAGTAAGTCAGTAGGGAAGGGAGCGAGTGACGAAGTCAGGAAGTGAGGAATTAAAGGAATGAGGAAATCAGGAAGCGAGGAATCAAGGGAATGAGGAAGTTAGGAAGCCAGGAAGTTAGGGGCGTCCGCCGTCGCCCCTCTGCTTCGAGGCTGTTCGCGGAGTTCACTGTGAGCGTAGGAAAAGGGGTGGGCATGACAACGCTGGTGCTGGCTGCCGCCTTCATCCTCGCGTGTGCGCCGGGCGCGATCTCCCCAGGCGACACCGGCGGCGTCGTCACCGAGGGCGACTGGAAAGCCCGGTGGGAGCAAACCCTCGCGTCAGCCAAGCGGGAGGGCAAGGTCACCGTCGTCACGCACACCAATCTGCACTACCGGGAGCTGATCGCTAAATTCCAGGAGAAGTACCCCGAGATCACCGTCGAGCATGTCGCGATACGGCCCAGCGAGTTCGCTCCCAAGGTCATCACCGAGCAGCAGAACGGCATCTTTGGCTACGACGTCTGGACCTCCTCCACCAGCAACATGGTGGAGCTGGTTGTCCCCGCTGGTGGATTCGAGAAGATCACCCCGTACCTGATCCTGCCCGAGGTGACGGATCCCAAGAACTGGCGTGGCGACGCCCTGCTCTACGCCACCAAGGAGCCCTACATTCTCTTGAACCGGGCTCGGGCCACGGGCGAGGTGTGGGTCAACCGGGATCTGGTGTCCAGGAGCGAGTTCAACAGCATGGATCATCTGATTGACCCGAAGTTCCGGGCCAAGATCATGATCCGCACCCCGAATGCACCCCACGGCGGTAGCCTGACCCAGACGGGGATCCTCAAGAACAAAGGTGAGGATTTTATCTGGAAGCTCATGAGCGACCAGCAGCCCGTCTACATCGAGAACGCGCGACTGGCGACCCAGAACCTCATCAATGGCAAGTACCCCATCCTCCTTGGTGAAGATGGCGCCACCGTCGACCAATGCATCCAGGCCGGCGGTTGCAAGAACCTGGAGAGAGTGCGCCAGTACCGGCACATCCTCGGGCACGGCCTCGGGGTGTTGCAGAAGGCACCCCATCCTAACGCCGCGGCCGTCTTCGCCAACTGGTTTTTCACCAAGGAAGGGCAAGAGGCGTTCAAGGCGGGCATCATCGCGACCATCACCCCCGCCGACGAGGCGCACAGCATCCGAAGGGACGTGGAGCCGAGCCCAGACGCGGTCTCCAGCGGTGACGTGCCCGATTACAACAACCTGAGCCAATACAGCCTTCAGGGGATGGAGCAGGGGGCGGAGGATATGCAGAAGGTGCTGGAGATTTATCGGAAGATCGAAGCGGGAGGAAGGCGTTAAGCATTCAGCATGTCATCGTGGCGAACCGGGGCCTTTTCCGAGATCGCGCTGGACCTTCGCCCATCCTCAAGCGGACGAAATTCCAGTCACTGTCATCTCGCCGGTAGAGGCGTTGGGCTAGCCACGCCAATGGTAGCCGGCTCCCCCCCACAACAGGCAACCCCTGTCATTCTGAGGGAGCAGGGGTGCGGGCGGGCCGAGGAGGGCGGACCGAAGAATCTCCGCGACAGGCGGGTTTGCCAATGCGATCCTCGCAGAGATTCTTCCGTCGCTCCCCGCCCCCAGCGCCACCCCCCGTCGCTCGTCAGAATGACAGGTGAACATGGGTCTTTCTCCACCGAACACATTGGGCACGGGTGGCGCCGGCTTGCTATGACTGAGGCGTAGGGCAAGGTGGCAGTACCCACGTTAGCGATCCCCCGATCCCCTGCGGTTTGGAGGCGGTTCCCGGACACCTCCGTCCTCCTGTACACGCTCCTGCTCGCCTTCGTCGCCTTCGTCGTCCTCTATCCCATCGTGTTGCTGGCTCTGAACAGCTTTCGGGTGGGCATCTTCGGCCGGGAGATGGCCTGGGGTTTGCAAAACTGGGAGGTCGCGCTCTCCCAGCCGCGCATGCTCGCCGCTTTGGAGAACACCTTCACCCTCGCCATTACCCGCCAGGGGATCGCCACTGCCCTCGGCATCCTCTTCGCCTGGCTCCTCGCCCGCACGAACCTTCCCTTCGGCAGCTGGCTCGAGGTAGGGTTCTGGTTCGCTCTGCTGCTGCCGAACTTGCCCATCCTGCTGGGCTGGATCCTTCTGCTGGACGGGCATTACGGCGTGTTGATCAACTTCATCCGCACCCTGCCGGGGATGTCCGGCTTCCAGTTCGAGATCTTCTCCTGGTGGGGGATTGTCCTAGCCCACCTGGTGATCACCCTCATCCCCCTGAAGATCTTCCTGCTGACGCCCGCCTTCCGGAACGTGAACGCAGCCTTGGAGGAGGCCTCCCGAACCGCGGGCGCCAGTGAGCTTCGCACCCTCTTCCAGATCGTGGTCCCCCTGCTGACGCCCACCATCGCCTTCGTCACTCTGCTTGGCCTCATCCGCTCCATGCAGTCCTTCGAGATCGAGTTGATCTTGGGCGGGGCCGCGGGGATTGACGTGTACAGCACCATGATCTATCGGGAGGTGCTACAGTCGCCGCCGCGCTACGGCAGCGCCACGGCCCTCAGCATGGTCATCCTGGTGTTCATGGTGCCCTTCATCCTGGCCCAGCAGCAGTTCGTGGCCCGGCGCAGCTACACCACCATGTCCAGCCATTTCGCACAGCGGGTCTACAACCTGGGTAAGCTCCGCTGGCCCCTCTTCGCCTTGATGGCCGGCCTGCTGGCCTTCATTATGGTCCTGCCCACCACCTTCATGGTCCTGGGCAGTTTTCAGAAAGTCTTCGGGAACCTGAACATCCCGGATCCGTGGACGGCCCAACACTGGCAGCGCGTCCTCAAGGACCCGCTGCTCAGCAAAGCGATGCTCAATACCTTGTATATC
>CAZPYZ010000269.1:0-6255 GCA_964590215.1 uncultured Dehalococcoidia bacterium
CAGTCTCCGGCCCCCTGGTGACACCTGCGCCGGCAGCTCGGCGCGGCAGCTATAGCAAGCCGGTCATAGACCTCCACTTCCACTGGTACCCGGAGGAATTCATCGCCCTGATGGAAGCGGAAGCGGGGGCACATGGCGCCACGGTCACGCGTGGGCCGCACGGCGCCGTCAGGATCAAAACGCCGACGAACATCGCTCCGGGGCCGGGGAACTCGCTGCGCCCTGATCGAGGTTGATTACGAGCCTTGGAGGTCGGAAACGGAATCAGTGTTACGGCCCCAGGAAGCTTCTAGCGAACACGGCCGACTCGCTCGACGGCTGTGGTGGCCTGATCCAGCACCGGGCCGGACCGTCAGCCGGGCCTTTAACGGGCCACCCAGGCGTCTGCGACGGGGGCCACGGCCCCGAAGTTGGGGTAGTACCCGCGAAGATGCCCCTGCGTGAGGCGGTACTCCACGCCGTAGGGCAAGATCATCCCCAGGCTCTCCCGGGCAATGTAGCGGGCTGCTTCTCGCACCAGCTCCCGCCGCCTGGCTGGATCCGGTTCCCGCCGCTGGGCTTCTAGCAGCAGGTCCAGTTTCGGGTCGTTCACCCGTCCGAAGTTGCCCGGGGAGCGGGAGTGGAAGGGGGCGAAGATGTTGGAGTCTACATCGGTGTCTACCGAAGAACGCCGGGTCGGAGCGACGTCGTACCCGTCCCCCGTGCGCCGCTTGGTGGCCGCCTCCTGGTTGGTGAAGCTCTTCATCACCAGGTTGATCCCCGCTTTCCTCAGCTGGGCCTGCAGCAGCTCCGACTGGCTAACGAAGAGCGTCCCGGAGTCTGGGGTAAGGATATATGCCATCTCAACTCCATTGGGATACCCTGCCTCAGCCACCAGCCGCCTCGCCTCCGCCGGGTCGTAGCGGAGGACCTGCTTGACTTCCGCTTCCGAGAACACCCCTGGAAACACCCCGGCCAGGGCCCATTGGCCGCGGCCGCCGTAGGTGCGGATGAACTCGTCCCGGTCGATGGCCAGGGAGACGGCCTGGCGCAGCCGCTTATCGGTGAGCAGGTTCCCCGGACGCAGGTTCATCCAGAGATGCAGCGCGAAGGGCGGGGAGTACTCGTCTACCTGGACGCTGGGGACAGTCCGCCTGAGCTCCTCCACGACACGGGCGTCGGCAGTCACGAGGATGTCCACCTGTCTTGCCTGGAACGCCGCCTGCTCTGCCGCATCATCAGCGATCCGCACCGTGCGGATCTCGTCCAGGTACGGCTTCCCTTGATTCCAGAAGGACTGGTTCCTCCTCCAGGTCCAGTGGCTGCCGCGTTGAGACGCGGCTGTGTCCAACTGAAAGGGTCCGGTGCCCACGACCCGGTCCTGGAGATGGCTGTCCTGGTCGTAAATCTCGCGCGCCACGATGGGTATGCGGAAGGACGCGGCATAGTTCAAGAAGGGCACGAAGCCGTCTTTGAACCGGATCATCGCGGTATAGCGGTCCTGGACGTCGATCCAGTCCAGCCCTTCCAGCATCCAGTTGTAGGTGCCGGGCGGCAGCTTGACGTCCTTGACCTCCCCGGTGCGCGTCCAGTATTCGTAGCTCCATTTGAGATCGGCGGCAATAAGCTCCCGGCCGTTAACCGGCGGCAGGTGGGCGAACTGCACGCCTTTCCTGACATGGAACGTGTAGGTCGTGGCATCCGCGCCCACCTCCCAGCGCTCCGCCAGCCGGGGCTCCAGCACCAGGTCCATGTACCCCACATCGGGGCCTGTTTTGTAACCGAGCAGACCCTCGTACGCTAGAGGGCCGAAGTGGTTGGTCTCGGCGCGCGTCGCAATACTGGGGTCGAGGTTGCTCAGGTCTGTTGCGACCGCCAGGGTGACGCGGCCGCCCCGCCCGGGTTCATCGCTCTGGCCGGCGGCCGGTGCCTGGACACCAGCGGGCCGGCAGGCGAGGAGCAGCAGGACAGAGAAAACGACGAGCCTGCCACGCAGCATCTCCAAACACGCTCCTCTCTATCTCTTGGCACGCGCGGGGTGCCGCCCCCGGGGCGCTCGCTCGGGGTGCCGGTCGTACCCAAAGAGCGCCTCCGCATTGCCCCCCAGGATCTTCTCCTGGTTGCCTTCCGATAGCCCCGCCATGCACTTGAGCGGGCGCACGGTGTTCGGCCAGGTGGCGATGTTGTCTCCGTGGTTGAAGTCGCTTCCCACCATGATCCGGTGATTCGGCCACAGGTCGGCGATGGCCCCCAGGTAGTGCTCCCAGGAGACGGCGGCGACAAAAAGCCGGTCGAAGTACTCACGCGGCATCCGCGGCAGGTCCCCGGGCGGCTGGCCCAGCTTCGGGCTCGGCTCATTCGCCTGGCCCCGGCCCACGTTGTTGTCGAGTCGGTTCATCAGGAACGGCACCCAGCCGACGCCACCCTCGAAGAAGCCGAACCGGAGGGTGGGGAAGCGCTCCATCACGCCGCCGAAGATCAGGTCGGCTATGGTAGCCATGTAGGTGAAGGGGAGGCCCAGCCCCAGGGGAAAGCCGCTGCCCTTGGGCAGCATGTCGCCCCCGGTCAGCATCGGATGGGGAGCCTCCCCGGCGAAGAGGAAAGGAGCCGGGTGCACCAGGAGCGGGACGTCCAGCCGGGCGCATTCTTCGTAGAACGGGTAGAGGCTCTCGTCCGCCAGGCTCACGTTCCCGAACCGGCCCATGATCTTGACGGCCCACAGCCCCAGTTCCTCAGCCGCACGCCGCACTTCCCGCACCGACTCCGGCACCTCGGGAAGGTAAACCCAGGAGACGCCGATGAAGCGGTCATGCCCCTCCAGGTCCTCCGCGACGGCGTCGTTGTAGGACCTCGCCAGGGCCTGCCCCAGGTCCGGGTCCAGCTCGTAGACCAGCGGCCGGTTCTCGGGGATCAACACCTGCAGGTCGAAGCCGTCCGCGTCCATGTAGCTGTAGCGGGCGTGCAGGTCCCAGCGGGCCCGCTGGAAGGAGATCACCACCTTCCCGTCCCGGTAGTAGGTCCCCTGGTCCCCCTTGACCTCGACATAACCTCGGGCCGGATGGTCAACCCGCTCGTCCGACTTGAGCGGCCAGTAATGGGTATCCACGTCGATGTACATGTGACCTCCTCAGCACCCGGTGTCGTCGATCCATGCCCCGGCCAGACCCGTGACGTTGTTGTTGTAGTCCGCCGGCGGTACATTTTGCACCCTGCAGGAATAGAAGCGGTAGTAGACGATGCTGAGGGTTGGGATCCAGTACATCTTCTCGTAGAGGATGTCCTGCATTTGATCCAGGATGACCTTCCGTCTGGCCGGGTCCAGCTCCCGGCTCTGAGCCAGGGAAAGGCGGTCGATCTCCTGATCGCACAGGTTCGTGGGGTTGCGGGAGTCCCCGCAGCGGACGAACCCTCCCATCCAGCGGTCAGGCAATGTGGAGGAAGGCGAGTTCCCGCCCCACGCGACCACGTAGTCTCGCCGGTTCAATACAGTGGAGACGGACTCGGCCACCTGCTCGATGTCCACGTCGATCCCCACCTGCCGCAGGTGGTTCTGGACGATCTCGGCACCCGAGATGTCCCGCGGTGCGGTGCTGCTCTTCATGGTGAACTTCAGCGGAGCGCCCGGGCCGAACCCTGCCTCGCGCAGGAGCTGCTTCGCCCGCTCCCGGTCCATCGCATATTTTTCCCGGACCTTGCTGGGAGGCCACGCATACTGGACGATGGAGGAAGGGAGATGGCTGGTCCGCATGGCCCCGCCCTGGAACGCCCCCTCGATGACCTCGTCGTGGTCGATGGCCAGGGCCAGCGCCTTCCGCACCCGCACGTCGTCGAAGGGCTTCTGGTCCAGCAGCATCCAGAGGCTCCGGGGCATGGCCGCCACGTCTTGATACATCACCAGCTTGGGGTTGGCGGCCCGCAGCGTGTCCGCGTCCCGCTTGAAGAACCCCGTGGTCCCGTTCAGGTCCACCTGGCCGGCGCGCATCGCGGCGACCTCTGCGGCGTAGTCCGCGAAGTAGACGGCCTCCATGGCGTCGATGTACGGTAGCGGCTTTCCGTCCACGCCTGCTTCCCGGTAGTCGGGGTTCCGTTCCAGGGATACCCGCTGGCCTGTGGTGTACCCCTTGACCATGAAGGGCCCGGTGCCCACGGCCGCCGACTTGAAGTCGCCGTGCTGCTCTTTGACCTCGCGGGGCAGCATGATGCTGTTCCGCTCTCCCAGCACGTTTCCCAGAAAGTCAGCCTGGGGCTCGGGTAACGTCAGTACGATGGTGAGGGGGTCCCGCACCTCGTGCTTCACCGGCGCCCACGCGGAGCGCAGCAGTCCACCTGCCTTCTGGTGGTCGATGGTCCATGCCACGTCGGCGGCGGTGAACGGACGGCCGTTTATCGGCGGCTTGTGGTGCCACCTCACGTCGTCGCGCAGCTTCAGCGTCCAGACCGTCCCGTCTGGGGATACATCCCAGGACCGGGCCAGCTTCGGCACCATCACCATGTCCTCGTAGTAGCAGGCCCGGGTCTCCACCAGGTGCTCGTACACCTGGGGCGTGTTGGTGATGTTGCCCCCCGCTTGGGTCAGGTCCAGGTGCGTTACGGAGCTGGCCGACTTTACAAAGGTACCGCCGCGCCTGGGTGTCCCCTGGACTCGCCAGTGCTCCTTGTTGGGCTCGCAGGCAAGGTCCTTCTTCCGCTCGAAGTGCTGCAGCGCCGTCAGCTCCACCTCTTCCTGCGGCGGCGCGCCCTCCCTCAGGACCTGCGGCCCGGCGCAGGCCAGCAGCGCTCCGGTGAAGACGGTGAGCAGGAATCCCCTTGCGTTCGGTCCCAACATCGGCACCCTCCGGCTGAATTGGTCAAACGTAGTCCGACCGATGGTTAAAGTCAAGGATGTGGGGCTGGCTGGAATAGCTGTTCAGAATTGAAGGGACGAATGGGTGGTATCACCAAGCGTGTCCCCGCGTGGCCTGGGGCGTTGCCTGAGGGACCGTCCTTAGGCCTCGCCCTGAGGCGTCCCCCTGAGGCTCTCGAAGGGCTCTCGAAGGGCCTTCGCAGGCCGGGGTGGGCACTGAATCTGCGAGAGTGATTGCTTCGGGTGACGAGGCTGCCATTGGCACTAACATTGGGGACCAGAACATTATCCGAGGTGGCTCGATGTCCGAGGCAGTCTCCGGCCCCCTGGTGACACCTGCGCCGGCAGCTCGGCGCGGCAGCTATAGCAAGCCGGTCATAGACCTCCACTTCCACTGGTACCCGGAGGAATTCATCGCCCTGATGGAAGCGGAAGCGGGGGCACATGGCGCCACGGTCACGCGTGGGCCGCACGGCGCCGTCAGGATCAAAACGCCGACGAACATCGCTCAGGGGCCGGGGAACTCGCTGCGCAGCGATCCCAGCAAGACGCAAGTCGACCTGATGCTCAAGGAGATGGACGACGCCGGCATTGGCATGGAGGTGGTCACCCAGACCAACCCCCACATCATCTGGGCGCCGCCCGAATTCGGCGCCAGGCTCGCGCAGGCGGTCAACGATGGTAATTCCCGTCTCCATCGGGAGTATCCGGATCGCTTTATCGGCTCGATCACGCTGCCCCTGCAGGATGTCCAGTTGTCGCTGGAGGAGTTGGAGCGCGCCCGCCAGTTGCCTGGCATGCGCTGCGTCAATGTCACCGAGAACGTCCTGGGAAAGAAGAATGTAGGTGACCCTTCGCTCTGGCCGATCTGGGAGCGCTGCGAGGCCCTGGGCCTGCCGCTGTTCCTGAAGAATG
This sequence comes from uncultured Dehalococcoidia bacterium, assembly GCA_964590215.1. Taxonomy (GTDB): domain Bacteria; phylum Chloroflexota; class Dehalococcoidia; order SHYD01; family SHYD01; genus CAZPYZ01. Next base: position 5,738 of record CAZPYZ010000269.1, read on the forward strand.
TGGACACGATCTCCGAGCGCCTGGATGACCCCGGGGCCTCCCAGATGAACATCGTCAGCAACCCGTTCGAAGCCACGATTGCGGCGGTCTCGCTCATGCTGAGTGGTGCGCTGGACGCGTTCCCAAACCTGGAGGTCTACCTGCCCCACGCGGGCGGCTTCTTCGCCTTCGTAGCACCCCGGATCGAGTTCGCGCAGGGCGTGATGGGCGGAGGCCGCTTTAAGAACATGAAGCATCCCGCGACGGCCTACCTGCGGCGATTCCACTACGACCTGATCATTCACAGTCCGCGGCTCATGCGAACCCTCATAGACCTGGTCGGCGTCGATCGGGTGGCCTGCGGAACGGACCGCCCGCAGGCCATGGAGATCGCGGATCCGGTGGGGTACGTCGAAGCGATCCCCAACATCACGCGGCGAGAAGCCGAATTAATTCTCTGCGAGAACCCGGCACGACTTCTCAAGGTCTAGGAGTGCGGCCGGAAAGCCGCACTCAGTCGAGGGAGGCGGGGCAAACGA
>CAZPYZ010000270.1:0-6214 GCA_964590215.1 uncultured Dehalococcoidia bacterium
AGAGACAGGGATCTCACCCTCGCTCGGGCCAACGCCCTCGTCTGGCTGGACTATCCCCTGTGGTTGGTGATGGCACGGCTTCTGAGGCGGACAGTGCGGCGCACCGTGACGGGTGAAGCGCTCTGGGCCGGCAACCGGGAAGGGGTCAGGAACTTCTTGTCCACCGAATCGGTGTTGCTTTGGGCCCTCAAGACCCACGGCCAGGGGAAACGAGAGTATTCGGCGCTGGCCGCGGAGCCGGCGTATGGACACATCACCGTGGTGCGGCTAAGGTCTCACCGAGAGACTCAGGACTGGCTCAGGGGGATCCCGGCCTCGGGAGCCGCCGGTCTGGATTGAAGGGGAAATTTTGGCGGAGTTTACCCTGAGCTGGCCGAACGGACCCAGTGCTGTCGCCCCTACCGCCTAACCTGTGCCGGTCAGGCCGCCGGGGCGGCGGTTGGCGCGGTAGAAGTGGCGCAAGGTGCGCCAGTTCTTAAGGACAATCCGCCAGGTGGGGAGGTCGTAGGGACGGTCGGTCAACCCCCGGATCTTGGGCATCACTTCCTCCGTGAGGGCTGGGCCGTGGCCGAAAAACGCCAAGGATGCGTCCAGTGAACGAAGGCTTCGCAAGGAGGCGTCCAGCTCCCGGCGGGCCCCCCGGTCCCACATCAAGGGCCTGCTCACCCGGTCGACGTTATTGATGGCCGAGTCGCCCAGGAACAGCGCGCGGGGCTTCTCGATAAGAAGACAGATGCTGCCGGGAGTATGGCCCGGGGTATGGATGACGCGTGTGCCGCCCAAGATGGGTAGGACGTCTCCGTCCCTGACGAGATGCGTTACAGGGATGTCAGGGAACTCCGGTCGCTCTAATTGGCTGGGGCGAATCCCCTGAATGAGCCAGCGATACCAGAATGGAATATGCTGGCGCTCGGTCGCCTTCCGCAGCAGCGGAACACCGTCGCGGCCAGGCTCCGTTTCCCGTTCGTGAGCCACAACGGGCGCGTCGGTGAGCTGGTGAAGCTCAGCGGCGGTGCCTGTGTGATCGAAGTGGTGATGGGTGGTGATGATCCACGCTAGGTCTTTAGGACTCCGGCCCAGCGCCGTCTTGAGGTATCCGAGGATCTGCTCGCCGTTGCCGGGAAATCCGGTATCGATGACGGCGATCTGTTCGTCGACGAGGAGGATGGCGTTGCTGCCCGTGACGGTGGGGACTCGATGAATACCCGGAGCGATTTCCATTGTTCTGACGCATCCAAGTGGTTCAAGTAGTACTGAACCAGGCGGTAGGCGGTGCATGCCACGTATCCCACCGCTCCCCGCCGGGACAGACTCTGAGAAGTATACTTCGGACACGCCTATGTGGCACGCGGCTTCCTATGATGATGTCAAGCAAGGGCGGGTGACCGACCTTTACTTCACCCGTGCCGTCGAAATCCTGAGGGGGACCGATCAGGACCGCGAGGTGAGGGCTGAGTTCATCGCGAAAGTGCTGCCGGAAAGCTGGCCCTGGGCGGTGCTGGCGGGGGTGGAGGAGTGCCTGCGATTGTTGGAAGATCGCCCGATCTCCGCCAGGGGACTCGTGGAAGGGACCGTGTTCCGCCCCTTGCAGCCGGTACTGGAGGTCCAGGGCCGCTACACCGATCTCGCGGTATACGAGACGGCCCTGCTGGGGATGCTATGCCAGGCGTCGGGCGTCGCCACGAAAGCAGCGCGCTTCCGAAAGCTGGCAGGAGATTTGCCCCTCATCAGCTTCGGGGCGCGCCGCGTGCATCCGGCCATCGCTCCGGTGGTCGAGCGGGCGGCCTACATCGGCGGCTGCAGCGGCGTCGCGACAGTGCTGGCGGCCCAGCAGCTTGGGATCGAAGCCAGCGGCACGATGCCCCATGCATTGATCCTCCTCATGGGTTCCACAGAGGCGGCCGCGCGGGCCTTCAACGCGAAGATCGACCCCAACGCGCCCCGCATCGCCCTCATCGATACCTTCAATGACGAAAAGTTCGAGGCGATTCGGGTGGCGGAAGCGCTAGGACGGGATCTATACGCGCTGCGACTCGACACGCCGGCCTCCCGGCGGGGGAACTTCAGGCAAATCCTGGAAGAGGTGCGGTGGGAGCTGGACCTTCGGGGGCATGAACACGTCCGGTTGTTCGTGAGCGGAGGCCTTTCGGAAGAAGCGGTGGAAGTGTTGATGGGCGTAGCGGACGGTTTCGGCGTAGGAACGGAGATTAGCGCCGCGCCGGTGGTGGACTTTTCCATGGACATCGTGGAGATCGAGGGGGAGCCGCTGGCGAAGCGGGGGAAGATGTCAGGGGCGAAGAGCGTATGGCGCTGCGACGGGTGCGGCGATGAGTTTCTGATGCCGCTGGGTCAACGTCCTTCCCACTCCTGCGGTGGCGCTCTGACCGACCTCCTGGTGCCGTTGATGGAACAGGGAAGAGTGCTAGTGGAGCTACCACCCGCCCGGCTTATCCGGGAGCGGGTGCTGGGGGCGTTGACCGCCGAGGAGGTGGATCCCTCGGGGCACAGGCACTTCGCGCCGTAGGAAGGGTGCCCCACTTCACTTCGGCTGTCGGTCCCCCTCCCGCGTGGGATACGGAAGCGGGATGTACTCCACAGAAGGGCGGCGCTGGCCCGCCTGAGGGTAGAGGTCCATGAGCCGGTAGACCTCCAGCGGCAGGCCAGCGGCGACAGGCAGCCCGAGGGCTTCGGCCTCTTCGAAACTGACAGGGTAATCGTGGGTCCAGCGCCCGGAGCAAAGGACGCCGGCGATCTCCCCTGCCTTCAGCGGCCCCATTCCGTTGGCGGTCAGCACCTCCACTACCGTTGCCCGGACCTGGCGCAGGGCTTTTCGGGCGACGTCGGCGAGGATGAGGGTCCGGTCGTCGATGGCGTCCATGGGTTTGCCGTCCAGGACTGCCAGGATGGAAGCCGCGGGATATTCCCCAAGCTGTGGGTCGACCGGGCCCAGGACCGCGTTGGGATCCATTACGATCTCGTCGGCGGCGAGGGCCAGAAGGGTTCCCCCGGACATGGCGTAGTGAGGGATGAACACGGTCACCTTGCCCCGGTGGCGGATCAGGGCGTGGGAGATCTGCTCGGCCGCCAAGACCAGACCGCCTGGGGTATGGAGAACGATATCGATAGGCAGTTCTGGAGGCGTCAGGTGAATGGCCCTGAGGATCTGCTCAGAGTCGTCGATGTCGATGTAGCGGGCAATGGGGAACCCGAGCAAGGCCATGGACTCCTGGCGGTGGATCAGGGTGATGACGCGAGACCCCCGGAGGCGTTCTACGGTCTGGATGGCCTGCACGCGCATCCACTGGAGCCTGGTGCGCTGCAGGACCGGCAACACCGAGGTGATGATGATGAAGATCCAGAGCAGGTTCAGGAGGTCCACGACTCCTATGGAACCACAGATTGCGCGGATTAGAAAGATTTAGAATCTAGCGGATACAGGGAACGCCCCTTCGTCAAGTTCAAGACACGCTTGGAGGGCCTCAGGCAACGCTAAGATGCGGCGGCGCGACTTCGAGCGGCTGGTTGGGCAGGCCTTGGGGCAGATCCCCGAGGCGTTCCAGGCCCACCTGGAGGACGTGGTCATCATCGTGGAGGACTGGCCGCCGGAGGAACTGCTGGAGCGGATGGGGATGGGGGAGGACGAGACTCTGTTTGGCTACTACGAAGGAACGCCGGGGCCCGATTACTGGCGGGAGGGCGGGATGTTCGACGCCGGGATGACCCTGCCCAATCGGATCTATATCTTCCAGGGGCCCATCGAGGAGGTGTGTGCGACCAACGAGGAAATGGTGGAAGAGGTGCGGAAGACCGTCATGCATGAAGTGGGGCACTTCTTCGGCCTCAGCGAGGAAGAGGTAGAGCACCTCTGACGGGTCTCGGGTCTCTAGTCCCTGGTCCCTGCGGTCCCCGGACTTGAGTCCTGCGTCTTCTGTCGACCCTCCTGGGTCGTTAACCCGTAGTGGCGTACGCCGTTATCCCGCTGGTGAGGCCTTGGGCGATGACCTCAACGGCATCCGGGCGCACGAGGAAGGCAACGTCTTGGGGGTTGGAGAAGAAGAGCACCTCGACGAGGGCCCCTGCCTGCCACGTCCCCATCGCCGCGGACATGGGGTTGTTGCCCAGGGTGAAGAGCCGTCTGCAATCTGAACACGCTGCGCTTTGGCCGTAAAGGTGGGCGTAGCGGAGGTACTCCGTCTTGTAGGCATCGCTGTGCAGGCCTCTGTCGACGGGCCCGTAGCCGGCGGCTTTGATGCTGGCGAGAAGGTGAGTGAGGACATTTCCCGCGAGGGCCCAGTTGTTGTCCAGATAGGGCCCCGTGTCGGAGTAGTAAACCTCGGTGCCCGAGATGCCTGGGTTGGGATGGCCGTTGAAATGAATAGAGAGGACGATCTCGGCGCCGGCCTGGTTCATCCAGTCGATGCGGGGTTGGGTCCACTCGGCCAAGTCCTCCGCACGGCGAGTGGTGCCGTTGCCGTTGAAATCGTAGGGGAGCGTTTGCAGGTCGCCCGCGTCGTCCCGAGTCAAGCAGACTTCTGCCCCCTCCTCCTGCAGAAGTTCCCGCACGCGTAGGCCGACTGCCAGGGTCATCTCATGCTCGTTGAACAGCACACGGCCACTGGCATCGCGAGCGGCGGCGCCCGGAACGGTGGCGAGATCGTGGCCTGGGTCGAGGCAAATGCGCCGGCCGGCCAAGCGGCCGGGCGGCGTATCCTCAGGTTGCACATCCAGCGGGATGGGGGTTGTAGCCGCAACAGCGGCTAGCATCAGCGGAAGGGTCACTCGCCAGCGCATCATCGACGCCGGCGAGTGCGCCGCTCTTCCACTCCCTTGTAGTTAAGGATCTGCCGGAGGGTGTGAACCACCTCGACCAGGTCGCGCTGGGCCTCCATCACTTCGTCGATGTCCTTATACGCCATGGGCGCCTCGTCAACCAGGCTGTCTGCGTCTCGGTCTAGCCACACTCGTCCTTCCATAGCTCGCCGCAGGTCGTCTCCAGTAATGCTGCGAATGGCTTCGCCGCGGCTCAGCCGCCTGCCGGCGCCGTGGCTGCTGGAGTGGTAGCTCAGGGGGTTACCCCGGCCTCGAACGATATACGACCGAGTGCCCATGCTTCCCGGGATGACACCCATGTCCCCAACCCTGGCCCGGATAGCGCCCTTCCGCGTAACCCAGACATCCCGCCCCCGGTGGTGTTCCATCTCTGTGAAGTTGTGATGGCAGTTTACTCTTCCAAGCTCATGTCCGTGCCCGACAAACCGGAAAAACCGGTGGAGCACCTCGTTCATCATTTGGTCGCGGTTAGCCCGGGCGTAGCGCTGTGCCCAGAGCATGTCCCGGATGTAGTCCTCAAACTCCGGCGTTCCCTGAACCAGGTACGCCAGGTCCGGGTCTTCCAGCTCGATCCACCACTGCTTCATGAGGCCTTTAGCCCGAGCGATGTGGTGCTCGGCAAGCTCATTGCCGATGCCCCGGCTGCCGCTGTGCAGCACCAGCCAAACGGCATCCCGTTCGTCCAGGCAAACCTCAAAGAAGTGGTTCCCCGAACCGAGGGAGCCGAACTGCTGGCCGGCCTTCCGGATCCGGTCCCGGGCCAGACCCGATTCTGGTGGGTCCTTACCCAGCCAGGCCACCGCCGCCGGTGTTGCCTCGTTGTGTCCCTTGCCGACCCCCGCCGGGATGGCTTCTCGGACGTCGGGCATGAAAAGGGCCATGTCGTCCGGCAGATCCGCCGCCGACAGGCTCGTCTCCACCGCGCACATCCCGCAGCCGATGTCGACACCCACCGCGGCCGGAATGATCGCACCCTCTGTCGGAATGACGCTGCCGATGGTGGCGCCTAACCCCCAGTGCGCGTCAGGCATCAGGGCCACATGGCCGGCAATGAAGGGAAGCTGGCTGGCCCTGCGGGCCTGTTCTAGCGCCTTCTCGTCGACATCAACGGCCCAGTTGAACAGCCGCGGGGACTCCTGCCGCATCTCGTGTGCCTGCCTATGGGATCTTCCTTCGCTGGCCTTGTGGCCATGCCGCACCAAGACCGATGAGACGAAAGGTCTACGGGCCCTTCGCTGGGTTACGGCCCCTTATGTTCGTAATTCTACCCCGCAATCCTCCACTTTGGGTTAGGCACTTGCCGAAGCCATATCGACAAAACGTTGTGGTTGTCGCCGCAAGCGCCTTAGTCGGGGACGGGCTGGTGCAGGGGAAGGGGAACCCG
>CAZPYZ010000271.1:0-6205 GCA_964590215.1 uncultured Dehalococcoidia bacterium
GAAACAGGGAGTGTGCCCGCTTGCCGTGCTCCAGACACTGCAACAACTGCGTCTCTGCTTCGTCCCAGTCGCCCAGGAAGAAGGCGACCAGACCGGGCACGAAGAGGCTCGGCACGCCGCTCTGGGTGATCTGGAAGCCGGGGCCAGCCTTACCCGCCGCCCGCTGCACCGCGTCAAGTCCAAGGATGGCGCCTGAGGCATCGCCTGCCAGCATGCAAGCCCAGGTGAGGTTCAATGCGGAGAGCACTTCGTGGCGGAACATCCCTGACTGTGCGCAGGCCTCATCTTGCGCGGACCGAAGGGCGTTTTCTGGGTCCCGCAACGTGGCGTACAGGACGGAGGTGTAGTTTACGCCCTCCCCCAGGGGGACGCGGTCATTGCGCGCCCTCGCTTCTTCGCAGCTGTTGTTCGTTAGCTCGAGCCCGCGTTGGAGCTGGCCAGCATAGAACAAGGTGAAGCCCAAAAGCCGCCGAGCGTCGGTAACCCCGACCGCGTCACCCAACTGCTGTGACAGCCCCAGGCCCTTTTCAATCAGCGCGAGAGCGGCGGAGAGCGGCTCCGGCCGGCAGGCGAACGCGTTGAAGCCCAGGCGCGCGTACACCCGTGCCAGCAACGGGCTTCCTCCCTCAGACTCCAGGAGTGCGGCTCCCCTGTGGGAGTGGGCGTAAGCTCGTTCGAAGTCCTGCGCCCCCAGCTCATAATGGACATACTGCTCCGCCAGCCGAAGGTTGCTCCCGGCAGCCTTGCCGGTGTCCCCCAGCGCTTCGTAGAGCGACAGCGCCTTCTCCCAGTGGGCCGCCGCGCCTCGACCCCGAGCGCCCCGGGTAACCAAGGCCAGCTTCTCTAGTACTTCCGCCTGCTGGCGAGGCTCTGCCTGGAGCTCCTCCAACAGTTCTAGGCCCGTTTGGTACTGGGTGATGGCCCGCTCCCAGGAGTAGACGCTCGAGGCCCGATCTCCCGCCTTCACCGCATACTCGGCCGCCTTCTCCAGGTCATTCCCCTCCAGGAAGTGATAGGCCAGGGCATCGTACTGGTCCTCCACGTGACGAGTATCCACTTTCTCTATCGCTTGCCCCACCCTTAGGTGATAACGGCGCCGCCTCGCCGGTCCGATCGCTTCGTAGAGCACATCCCGGATGACCTCGTCGGCAAAGGCATAGGCCTCCTGGCCCAGAGAAGAGCGGGGCGTGAGCACCCGCGCCTCCACCGCCCTATCCACCACATCCAGCAGTTGTTCCTCCTCTTGACCCGTCAGTTCCTTCAGGAGGGGCAGCGTAAACTCCCATCCGATCACCGAGGCCCAGGCCAGCACACTCCGGGCTCCGTCTCCCACCCGGTCCAAGCGCTCATCTACAACCGCTTTCACCGAGTCCGGCAGCTGTACCAGGGTCGTATCCTTCACCTCCCATCCTTTCTCTCCCACGGTGACGGCCCCGCTCTCGGTGAGGTTACGCACCACCTCTTCGACAAAGAAGGGGTTGCCCTCGGTCTTCTCGTAGACCGTCCGGGACAGCTTCGCGGACACCTCCTCACCCAGCGCGTGAAACACCATCCTTGCCACGTCCCCTTCTTCGAGCCGCTTCAGCGGCAGGGAGTGGAACAACCTTTCCCGGTTCATCGCCAGAATCGTCCTGGCGAGGGCCGGCTTCTCCTTCAGCTCGGCGTCGCGGTAGGTCCCTAATACCAGGAGGCGCTCCGTCGCCAGGCCCCGGGCCAAATGGTGCAGGGTATCGATAGAGGGCGCCCACTGGAGGTCGTCCAGCAGCAGCGCGAGCGGCTGCTCCCGGGCTATCGCCGTAAAAAACCCAGCCACCGCCTCGAGATGCCTGAGGCGGTCTTCCACGGGGCCAATGGAGGAGAGAGGAGACGGCGCCTGACCCAGCCGTGCAGCCACCTCCGGCTCCAGTTTGGTCAGCTCCGCCCCGTAGGGGAGGAGGGCCCTGAGGAGCATCTGCGGCGGGGCTATCCTCAGGAAGGCCCGAATGGCCTCCACCCAGGGCTGCAGCGGGATGCTCATCTCCCTGGCGTAACGGCCCTCCAGCCAGAGGAAACCCCGTCCTCTGGCGTAGGGACGCACTTCGGAGGCGAGGCGGGTCTTGCCGATACCCGCCTCCCCAGTGATGAAGATGAGGCTCCCTTCGCCCCGCAGGGCGCTATCCACACGCTCCCGAAGCAACCCCATCTCCCGCTCGCGGGCCACCAGCGGCTGGGCGAAGCGCGGCTCTAGAGTCGCGTGGCGGAGCCCGTGTGGGGGCGCAGCGGGCTGTACTGCTACAGCGCCCGGCGGGCCGGTTTCATGGTAAGCCCGCTCCACCTCTTCCAGCGCCTTCAACACGGCAGAGGCCGAGTCCGGCCTCTGCTCCGGGTCTTTGCTCAGCAACTGCATGATCAGCGCTTCCAGCCCATCGGGTATGTCTGGGGCAAACCGCCGCGGCGGCAGGGCCAGGTCGTTGATGTGAGCGAAGAGTACCCGCACCGGGTCATCGCCGGAGAAGGGCACCCGCCCGGTGGCCATCTCATACAGCGTGGCGCCCAACATGTACAGATCGGAGCGACTGTCTGCCTGGCGCCCCAGGGCCAGCTCGGGGGCCATGTAGGCGACGGACCCCACCATCATCCCGGCGCGCGTCACCCTGGGATCGCCGCCCAGATAGGCGAGACCGAAGTCCCCAAGCTTGGCCGTCCCCGTTTTGGTCAGCCAGATGTTTCCTGGTTTCACGTCTCGGTGAAGGATGGCGTGGGCATGGGCATGCTCCAGGGCACGGGCCACCTCTTTGCCAATGCGGATGGTGGCAGCGGCGTCCAGGCGGTGGTCCGGAGCGGAGGCGATCAGGTGGTCAACGTCACCGCCCTCCATCAACTCCAACACCAAGAAATGTCTAGACCCCTCCTGGCCGATGTCGAAGACGGTCACGACATGGGGGTGGACCAGCGCGGCCATCGCCTGGGCTTCACGCTGAAAGCGGAGCAATCCCTCGCCGTCCAGGACCTCGTTGATGAGCTTGATGGCGACCGTGCGCCGCAGGGAGGTGTCCCGGCAGAGGAAGACGGTACCCTTGCCGCCTTCGCCCAACCGGCGGATGACCTCGTAGCGATCGCCCTGGAAGGACGTGACCGGCGATGTCATGGGCGTACCTCGCCTTGAGGCCGACCTAACTTGGTCATTCAACCCACCTCCATGCCCCGCATGAAGCGGGACCACCACGTCAGGCCGTGAGCAGTCCTTTGTGCTTGAGGGCCCGATCCAATGACGGCTGCATCCTCATCTCCCGGAACTCGGTGATCCCTGCACCAGAAGCTCCGCGAGTCCCAAGCGGGTAAGGGCGATCTCCGGGCGGCAGCGGATCCCTTCGTCATACAGATGGTGTTCGGGCGCAGTGGACCTGCCCGGAGGGATCTCCACCAGATGGGCGTCGCAGGGGTCGTCGCCGTCGAGGTAGACCGCGGCTCCTTCACGCCTTTCCTGGGCCAATCCCCCAGCTCGGCCGACCGCAGGTCACGAACATAAACGCCGCCGACCAGGGTCACCCTTCCTTCTTGCGCCACGCCAGGTAAGGGTCGAGTTTCTCGAGGAGGGGAGCCTTGGCCGCCTCCCCTGTGTACTGCAGGTTGTTCGTCGCCATTGCCATGAGTGGTCTCCGGCCCCCTTTTAGTGCCGCGGATTATACGCCTCGAAAGAGCACCTTGCAGCCTCATGGCGGCGGTACGATAATGACGGCCAACCAAGGTGTTGCCCGAGGCTGAAGGCACCCGCTTCGAGCCGCACAACGGATGCCCCGAGTTCCTGGCCGGATAGTGGCGGTCAATCGCTCTCCCCACATCTGTGGTTCTGCCCGGCGCACACCTAGATGGGTCCCTGCCAGCGAAAGGAGCGCGAGATGCAACGGCTTTGGTGTCTAATGGCCGGATTGGCGATTGTGGCGGTGGCCTGCGGGCCGGCCTCAGGTCCCGCCCCGGTCAGCCAGGGAGGCGAGAGCGGGCAGCCAAAGTATGGCGGCACGTTCAACTTCCGAGAAGATCCGGACCCCTTCAACTTCGACATCTCCTACAGCAAGAGCAATCCCAACGACAACGCGATGGCTCTCACCTACGACAGCCTGCTCGACTTCAAGATGGGCCCGGCCTACCCGTACACCCATTGGGAATTGGAACCGGCCCTTGCGGAGCGCTGGGAGGTCTCGCCCGACGCCAAGAGCTTCACTTTTAAGCTCCGCCAGGGCGCCAAGTTCCACAACCTGCCCCCGGTCAATGGCCGGGAAGTAACCTCCTCCGACGTGAAGTTCACGGTGGAGTACCGCACGCGCAGCGGGGAGGTCAAGGACAAAAAACTCCCCCAGGGCGAGATGGACTACATGTTCGAGGGGCTGGAGCGGATCGACACCCCGGACAGGTACACGGTGGCGTTCCACTTCAAAGACCCCTTCGTCCCCTTCGTCAACTACGCCGCGTCCGACTGGAACCAGATCATGCCCCGGGAAGTCTACGATGCGGAGGGCCACTTCCAGGACACGATGATAGGCACCGGGCCGTTCTACCTCGACCGCGCGGCCTCCCAGAAAGGCACCCGCTGGGTCTTCAAGAAGAACCCCGACTACTGGGAAACCGGGAAGCCCTACGTGGACGAGATCCGCTGGCTGATCATCCCTGACTCGTCGAGCACCTACGCCGCATTCCAGACCAAGCAACTGGACATGCTCTGGGGCATCCTCTCCAACGACGCCCGGGAGGTGAGGAAGGCGAACCCCAACGTCTCCACGGAAAAGACCCTGGTGCCCATCGCGCAGCAGCTCTACCCCTCCATGGCCCCGGAGCGGAACGGCCCCTTCCGGGACCAGAGGGTACGTAAGGCCCTTGAGCTAGCCACCGACCTGGACGAGGTCAACCGGCTGATGAAGGGCGGCGAGGGTGAGTGGGGTTTCCCCGGGTCCGTCTATGGCCTTTTCACCGACGCCGAGATCAAGTCGATGCGGAAGTACGACCTGGAGCAGGCGAGGCGGCTGCTCGCCGAAGCCGGCTATCCCAATGGCGGCGTCAAGATCGAGTGGCCCAGCCCCAACGACACGGACCGGGAGGATGTCGCATTACGTGAGCTGCTCCAGGCCCAATGGAAGAAGGCCGGCTTTGACCTGGAGCTGACCTTCCTGGACAAGGCCGTGCAGCGGCAGCGGAAACGGCTGGGGCTGTTCGACGTCGATATCGGCGCCACCGGGTACCACGACGATCCCGACTCGCTGCAATACGGGCGCTATCACAGCAAGTCCCGCAATAACAACAACCACGTGCGGGACCCCGAATTGGACAAGATGATCGAGGCGACGCGCAGGGAGACCAATCCAGAGAAGCGGCGGGAGCTGATGCGGGCCAACTCCAGGTACATCCACGAGCGGGCCTACACCGTGGAGCTGCTCTACACGCCGGAGTTCTACTTTTGGCACCCCCACGTGAAGAACTACCGCCCCAGCTACTGGTCCCAGGCGGACTACGCCTTCGTCTGGCTGGACAAGTAGAGGCAAGAAAAGGTAGAGGCGCACTCCTCCCCTTCTTCTCACATACGCCTGAGGCCCTGGGGCCGGGCCTGAGGGCTGGTCCATCTTGACTTGAAAACAGACGCGCGGAGGGCCGATTGTCATCCACTGGGCTCCGGGCGCAAGCCCGCCTCACGATTCCTATGAAAATGGCCCTTTGCCCCGGGTCGGTGGGCCCGCCCGCCCTCAGATGCTCCGCGGCTGTTCTCCTCCGGCCATTTTCATTCCCTGAGGCGCCGCCGCGCACCGGGACGCTGACTTGAAAATAGACGCCCGGAGGGCCGATTTTCATCCGCTGGGTTGCCGGCGCAAGCCTGGATGGCGATTCCTATGAAAAAGCCCCCTCCCCCAGGTTGGTGGGCCCACCCGCCCGCCCTCGAATGCTGGTTCCGTACCATATACCCTGCTCGCGGCCGCTCTGCGGTGTTAAAATTAACCGTTTGAACGCCACGCAGGGTGGGCCATGCCCTTAGACGCGATTTACGTCCGCGGCGCCCGCGAGCACAACCTCAAGAACATCGACGTCACCGTCCCCAGAGACAAGCTGGTGGTCATCACCGGCCCGTCGGGCTCTGGCAAGTCGTCCCTCGCCTTCGACACCATCTACGCCGAGGGCCAGCGGCGTTACATCGAGTCGCTCTCCGCCTACGCCCGGCAGTTCCTGGAGCGCATCGAGAAGC
>CAZPYZ010000272.1:0-6205 GCA_964590215.1 uncultured Dehalococcoidia bacterium
GAATACTGACGCTGATTTAGGTTGGCAGCAAGCCGTCGAGCGGGACTGTCGGCGTATAGTGCCCCGGTGGAAGGCCCCGAGGGTGTCGGGTCGAGAGTCCCACCCCCTGGTTAAGTGAAGCGGGCACAAATCAGCGTCCCCAGGGCCGGTGCCCGGGGCTTGCCCAGGAACCCGGCCTTCGGCCGCCTCGACGTGCCGGTAACGGTGCCGCAGTCCCAGTAGATGCGGTCCTCGCAGCGCACCATACACGCCCCTTTGGCGTCAGTACAGAGACTATCCCGTGGTGAAGCTCCACTGCTTGGTGACGGGCTTCCCATCGACCACCGCGGAGACGCGCACAGTGTACGTCTCGCCCGGTTGCAGGGGCCGCAGTGGGATAATGGCGTTCGCCCGCATCCATGCCGTCTCTGCGGTCACGATGGGGAACTGTTCGCCGGCCCGGTTACGAAGCTCGAACCCTTTCCATTCCACCCGCTGGGTGACCGAGAACGCGATGGTGATGGGGTATCCCACCGGCCGGGGCACGCCCGGCGCCGGGTCCGGACTCTCCCCGCTGTCCCAGGATCGGGGCACCCCGACCGCCTTGTCCGGAGGATAGACGGAGGGTAACGGCACGGTGACCTGTTGCCTCGGAAGCCCGACATCGATGATGTTGAAGCCGCTGGCAGGCGACACCGCGTAGCCCATGTCCTGGGCGTTGGGGTGGATGAGCGGCAGGCGGTGGTTCACGGTATCCATATGCCAGTTGATGGCCGCTTCCATGCTTCCGAATCCTGCGTTTTCCGTCACCATCCCGCTGCTGCTGTATCCCGCCGCCCGCGCTCGGTCGCCGAAGGACACGCCGGTGAAACCGGGCAAGCCAATCCTCTGGAAGTGAAGGCCCATGCCCGCCATGCCTCTGCCCTGGTTAGCGTCGTAATAGGCGACATGGCCCTCGGCCGCCTTCATCAAGGAAGGGTTCAGACGAGCGGGGGGTACCCCCGCCGCCGCGCGATAGGAGTTGATGAGGGCGAGGGCTGGTGGATCCAGCCGTTCGGCCACCAACACCTCCCTGGGCAGCAGGCCCGCCTCCGCGGCGATGCTGCCGCCGAGGGCCACCGTCACTTCGCCGGTCGAGGCCCAGGGCACGGTCTCCTTCCACTGCTGGAGCACCACCCGCTGGGCGCGTAACGCGTAGTGGTTGCCCATGTCCGTCACCCTGGACGTAGGCAGGCCGTTCATCGCCACGGGGTCGCCCACCACGCTGAAGTACTGCTTCTTTATCGCCTGGTTCTCCTCCAGCAAGGCCAACCGGTCAGCCATTATCTGGCCCCAGCTTTTCCCCTGATCGAAATCGGGAGGCAGCGGCTTGGGGGTCGAGCGTACCGTAAGCAGCCAGCCGTCCTTCCCGGCCTGGCTCAGCCTGTCAAAGACGTTGATGAAATACACCTGGCCGACCTCTGGCCTCCACTGGAAGATGACGCGCTGCATCGCCTGCACAGTGAACCCATCCATCTGAAAACGGCGAGAGACGGGGTAGCCCACGGCCTGGACCCCGCCGAGCCGCTGGAACTCGGTCCAGAAGGGGATGCTGTTCTGGTCGACGATGGAGTAGCCCCCCGTTTGGGTGAAGAAATGGCCGTTTGGGATGTCCCAGTCCGACGCCTCCACCGGCGCGGCCGGGAAGGCCAACACCAGCACCGTCGCCAGGAGGATGCTCAAGGGGCCCGAGACACGCCTGTCAGCCCGACCCATTGCTGTTCCTTGCTGTGGTCGTTTCAGAACCGTAACAGAAAAGTTCCCCTGTTACAGTAACGTTACAAGGCTACCACACGGAACGGCGAACAGGATGAGGCAAGGAGCGCCTCATTAGAAAAATCAGCCGAATGACGGAGGGTAGGAAGGGTGTTACGAGGTGAGCGAAGCGTATGGAGGGGCACCGGAAGCCCCCCGGACCTCCTGACTTCCTTACTTCCTGATTTCCTCGTCTACTCCCAGCGCCTTGTCCAGGGCCTCGAAGTCGAAGTGACGCGCCAACAGGGCCTCCAGGGCGGCGATCTTCCCCTCCTGGCGGAATCGTTGCCCCTCAACCAATCCGTCCAGCCGGGCGATAGTCTCCAAGGGCTCCTCGGCGACTCGCAACACTGGTACGCCCAGGTCTTCGGCCCGGTGGATCACCGAGCCCTGGGGTTGCCCGGGCCCCATGAGGACGAGGCAACGAGCCTCTTGGTTCAGCGCCGCCAGCTGGATGTCCGGCCGGTCGCTCCGGCAGAACACGGCGAGCCCTTCCGCTGGCACGAAATAGGTGGTGGCCGTATCCGTGATGTTCGCTCCAAGCATCAGGCGCTGGATAAGGTGGCCGGCAGCCTCGGGCGCGGCCAGGTATTCAGCCTTCAGGTGTCGAGCCAGCCCCTCCACACTAAAGCCCAGCAACGCTCGGGACTCGGGGAGGATGCCTAGGCACGGCAGGCCATCCAGTGTGCCTCGGACCCTAAGCAAGCTTTTGGAGGGGACTCCGTTCACCACCACGCCGGCGAGACGGGCCAACTGGGGAATGTGGCTGGCCAGCATTTCCTGACGGTAGCCCACGATAAGGAGAACCAGCGCATCGGGGTCCTGTTCCTGGGCACGCTGGAGGGCCACGCCACCATCGGCGTTCACGTCTCCGGCCAGTTCCACGAGCAGGATGTCGCTTGTCTGCGTTGCAGCGCTTATGCCTAGCCCCCCGGACACGAACTCCGAATCCCCGTCGGGCCCATCGGCGCTGGTCTGGTTTGCCAGCACCGGCCGGCTGTAGCTCACGGACTTGCCAGCAGCCTTCCAGCGCCTGCCCAGGCCCATCGCCAGCGCAGTCTTTCCCGGCGCCTCGCCCTGGCCTGCGATAATCAGGACCTTCACTGGCGATCAGTCCTCATCCGAGCATCAGTCCCCATCGGCGTCGCACAAACCCCCGCGCGTCAGCCTGGCCCACTCTATCCGAGCCCCGACCGTGAGGGGAGCCATCGGGTTACGGCGCCAGCCTGGTCACCCCCGAATCCGGGCAGTTCACCCGAACCGGCACTCGCTCACGCTCGTGGCTCGGTGCGGCGCGCCGGGCTGGCTGCTGATCGCAAACCGGGCCGGTCACTTGGTCGAACACTCCCTGACGGTGGTGGCTCGGATCACCTCGTGTCACCTTCACGCGATCTCCTTGCCCAACACCTGGAGGGTGCGGCTCAGCCGCATCAAGCTCTCCAGGTTGTGAGCCGGCAGGAAATAGTCGGCATAGGGCAGCGCTGCTCTCATTCCTGCACACAGGGGTTGGTAGCTGGGGCTCCCCAGCAGTGGGTTGAGCCAGATCACCTTGAACGCGCGCCCCTTCAGGTCCCGCATAGCCTTTGCCAGCAGGGTTACGTCCCCCCGGTCCCATCCATCGCTGATGATGATGATCACGCTCCGCCGGTTAACTCGTCGCTGCCCGGGCCCTCGGACAAACTGCCACAGGCAGTGCCCAATGGCTGTGCCCCCCGACCAATCGTGAACGGACCGGGCTATTTCATCCAGGGATTGACCATAGGTGTGACCGCGTAGGAGACGGGTCACTTCCGTCAGCCGGGTGCTGAAGACCCACGCGTCGACGCCCGCAAGCTGGTTTTCCAGTCCATAGACGAACTGCAACAGGAACTTGCTGTAACGGTCCATAGACCCGGACACGTCGCAAAGCAGGGTCAACCGAAGGCGGCGCACCTTGCGCCGCCGCCGCGCCAGCCGGATCATCTCACCCCCGTAGCGGAGGCTGTTCCGGAAGCTCCGTCGCAGGTCGACCTCCGGCCCGCGGAACCCAGCCCTGTAGCGCCGTGAGGGAGCAGTGGCCAGCTTCGGCCTCATGCGCCGCAGCAGGCGCAGTAACTGACGCATCTCGTCGGGAGTGAAATCCTCGAAGCTCTTGTTGGTCAGGACCTCGGTCCGGCTATATGCCATGACGTCGCTCTCATCGCCAGGCTCCCCTTCCCCTTCTTCCGGCTCGTCGCCCCCCGGCTCCAGAAGCTCGGTCAAACGCTCTGCCAGCGCCTCCGCCCCCGGGAGCTCCAGGGTGAATCCTGCATCCCCGGCGGCGCCGCCGGCGGCCCATGGAGGCTCCAGTCCCTCGCTCCACGGGCGCCAGAAGGCGGCGTAGAGCGCGTCAAAGATAGGCAGGTCCTCTTGGGAAGAGATCAGATTGGCCTGAAGCACGGCCCGGAAGTCTTCCTCGCGGGTGACATCGATGTGGTCGAGCCCTCTGCACGCGTCGACAACCCGTCCGGCAGTGATGTGAGGAATAGCCCGGCGCAGCACTCTGCAGAAAGCCAGCAGGTTACTCTGCAGGTCTCGGCGTCGAGCCCCGCCCGCGCGCCGCAGCAACTCATGGCTTTGGGAAAGTCCTCCCCTCATCCCCTCCCCTTGAGGCAGGAGGCTCAGGTAAGGGCCTGGGTTCGGGGGCCCATCCAGGTAGGGGTACCCGTCCGACATTACCGCCTCATGCCTTCTACTTTCGGCCCTGCCTTCTGCTTCCCCTCACTGCCTTCCGCCTACCCCGTCCCCATGGCCCGGGCCTCTTCCTCGATCCCAATGCGCGCCATGACGTCATCCAAACCCTCTCCCTCTAGGACGTGCAGGTCTTCCTGATACTTGAAGATACAGCCCAACGTCTCACGCACCAGTCCCGCGTCCAGGCTATGGGCGTGGAGGGCCATGAGCGCCATCGCCCAGTCCAGGGTTTCGGCGATGCCCGGCCGCTTATGGAAATCCATAGTGCGGGCCAGTTGCATGAAGTTGCAGACCTGCGTGGTAAGCCGGGCATGGATGTCCGGCACTTTCGCCTGGACGATCTGGAACTCCCGCTCGAAGCTGGGGTAGCTCAGCCAAATGTAGAGACAGCGTCGCTTCAGGGCGTCATGAATCTCCCGGGTACGGTTCGAGGTCAGGACCACGACGGGTGGGGTGGCGGCCTTCACCGTTCCTATCTCGGGGATGGTGATCTGAAAATCGGAGAGCACTTCCAACAAGAACGCTTCGAACTCCTCGTCGGCCCGATCCACTTCGTCTATGAGGAGCACCGGGGACTTGCCGTCGTCGGCGCTGATCGCTTCCAGCAACGGCCGTTTGATGAGGTACTCCTCGCTGAAGATGGACCGCTCCAGCAGCTCCCGGCTGCCCGTTCTCCCCTCCTCGAGTTTGATCCGCAGCATCTGCTTAGCGTAGTTCCACTCATAGAGCGCATGGTTTGCGTCCAGCCCTTCGTAGCACTGAAGCCGGACCAATCGCGTGTCCAGGGCTCGGGCGAGGACCTTGGCTACCTCCGTTTTCCCGACGCCGGCCTCCCCCTCCAGGAACAGGGGTTTCTGCAGTTTCGCCGCGAGAAAGACAGTGGTCGCTAGCGGCCGGTCCGCAAAATACAGCTGTTTTGCTAAAGCAGTCTGTACCGCGTCAATGGAATCGAGCATTTCCAAATCTCCCCTCTCCCTTCATGGGAGAGGGCCAGGGTGAGGGTTTCCCGCCCGCCCATAAAGAACGGGGGCATTGCCCCCGCTTTGATAGGCCCAGGGTGGGCCTCACTTGCCACGCGGCAGCATCGGCTCCACGAAAATGTCCATGATCCCGCCGCAAATCTTGTCCGGACCATCGATGGGCTCCGTCAGATCCACTGTTACCATCCGCGGCTGTCCGTCCTCGAGGGACTCCATCGCTGCAGTCCAGACCTCCGCCTCGCCGCATCCACCACCGATGGTGCCCTTGATCTGGCCGTCCTGGGTCACCAGCATCTTGGCGCTGGTTTTCCGGGGCGTGGACCCCCGGGTCCCGACGACGGTGGCCACCACGAAAGGCTCCCCCGTCCGGAGATAAGACTCCATTTCTCTGTAAAGCTCGTTCATACCTACCTCGTTGCCGGCTTGCGGAAGCAAGCATAGCATTTTTTAGTCACCGCTTACCCCAGCTATAGCGATGAAGCCGCGCTACCCTTTAGAGTGATACGAGTACCCCTCTCGGAGCGCACATGGCAGAGGCGATCTTGATTACCATCTCCCTTCATCCCGCGCCCCACGGCTCAAAGCTGAAACCGCGACTCCGGGGCCGTCGAGCTAGGCGCTTGCCGGTGCCGTATCGACAAACGTTGTCGCTGTTGGCGCAGCGCCTAGACAGGGGCGGGCGGGTGTAAGGGCAAGGGGATCTGCCTGAGCACGGAATTCCATGTACCAACACGTCCGAG
>CAZPYZ010000273.1:0-6193 GCA_964590215.1 uncultured Dehalococcoidia bacterium
CGCCTCGGTGATGCGGCGGTTCCGGTCCTCCAGCACCCCTGAACAGCCGACCCAGTAGAGGTACTCAAGCTCGTCGCCGGAGCTGAACTCCGGCGCCTTCAGCTCCGCCAGGAGGTCCACCCGGTTGTGGGATGTCCCCCGCCAGGGATGCCCCCGGCGCTCCAGGCTCACCAGGGCGGTCTCCGCGGTCTCCGGGATCGCGCTCTTCTCCATTACCAGGTATCGGCGCATGTCGACGATGGTGGGGACGTGCTCGATGAACACGGGGCAGGCCTCCATGCAGGCGCCACAGGTGACACAGGCCCACAACGTCTCCGGGTGCACCACGCCATCCACCATGGGCGTTTCCGGGCTCAAGGAAGCAAACTGCGCCCTTCCGGCCAGCACTTCTCGCTGGCGCCGCGGCTCCTCCCGGTGCGCATAGGCCTTCAGGTCGAGGATCAGGTCTCGGGGCGAGAGCGGTTTGTCTGTCATGTATGCCGGACAGTTGTCGGTGCAGCGGCCGCACTCGGTGCAGGTATCCAGGTCCAGCACCTGCTTCCAGGTCAGATCATCCAGCCGGCCTGCACCGAACCGCTCCTGTTGCTCGATGTCCTTAATGGGCTGGAGCATCCCACGGGCATCCAGGTTCTGGAAGAGGACGTTGAAGGGCGACGCCACCAAGTGCAGGTGCTTGGAGTAGGGGATGTACATCAAGAAGCCAAGGAACACCGAGACGTGAAGGATCCAGAGGCCGCCGTACCACTGTCCAAGGTCCAAAGTCCAAAGCCCAAAGTATGAGACGCCGAGGGTCCCGGCGACGGTCTGAGACACCGGAGCGTACCAGGCGTCGGTGACGCCCTCAGCCGCGAGCTTGAAGGCCTCCGACGCGAAATAGGTGAGCATCAGCGCCGCGATGAGGGCAAGGATCACGTAGGCGTCTGCCGTCGTGTGGAGGCTGGGCGGCCGCAGCACCAGCCGCCGGTAGCAGGCCATGCCGACACCGATGAGAACACCGACCGTCGCGATCTCCGCCAAGAGAATGTACGCCTGCCACACCACACCCAGTAGGGTGCTCAGGGTGATGGCGCCACTGAATCCCTCCAGTACCAGGTTGAGGGTGAAGGGCTGCCAGATGAGAAAACCCCAGAAGATGAGGGCGTGGAGCACGCCAGAGTACCCGTTCTCGAACACTTTCTTCTGGGCGATGACGTACACCAGGAAGCGCCGCAGCCGTTCAGGCCAGCGGTCGAATCGATGCAGACGCCGGCCCCGGAGGATCGGCGACACCACCTTCATCCACAGCGCGCGGGCGAAGACCCCGAGGGAGGTAACCACGGCGAGGGCCAGCAGGAGGACGCCGGGGATGCCGAAGAGCTCGCTGTGAGTTGGGGGTAGCACTGCGTCCAGTATACGTGCCTGGGCTTGTTGGGCGTCCCCGCGCGGCCGAGGCGGGAACGTAGGGCTACCCCCCTCTCAGTGCGTGCCCCGAGGGGAGGTACCATACGCTGAACCACACCGCAGGGCGGCGCACACCGGGCCGCGAAGGGAACAGCTGGTTCCAGGCCAGGGTGCCTTCAACGGAGGTCGGGGAACGGCTGGTATAATCGTCGCGATGGGGAAGCTGGCCGATCGGCTGCGGGAACTCACCGAGCGAGATGCTCGCCCCCTTGGGTTTCGTGCGGCCACAGTACAAACGAAAGCCCCGCAGTTGCTCCTCCTTGCCAGTATCGAAACGGCGGATGGGGATCCCGTTCCTGAAGGGGCACAGGGGCTCCTCGCCGCCGCTGGGCCTACGGCGACGAATACAGCCCTAGAAGCCTTGGCTGTGTCGGCAGGGCCGGGCATCTGGGGAGGTACCCTGGAAGCTGGGGGAAAGGTGGACGTTGAGCGGCTGCGCGAGGCCGGAGCCCACTTCGCACTTCTTCGCAATACCAGCATCGCGGGTGACGCCCTGGAAGCGGACGACATCGACAAGGTCCTGGAAGTGGACGGAGCCTGGCCGGACATGCTCCTGCGGACGGTGCAGCAGCTGCCTATCGCGGCCGCCCTCTATCCTTTGCCGGTGAGCCAGGTTCTCCCCCTGCAGCAGGTCATGCAATGTCGCCGGGTAGCGACGCTGGTGGGGAAGCCGCTGCTGGCCGTTCTCCCACCCGGCTTGGGAACGGAGAGCCTGACCCTGTTGAGGGACGCCGGGGTGGCTGGGGTCGTGGTCCCGAGCGCGGCGGTGCCAGAGTTCCACGCGGCCATCCGGGACCTTCCACCCCCTAAGCGGGAGCGGGAGCGGATGGCAGCGGTGCTTCCCGTGGGAGGACCTGCTCTTTCTCACGACGAGGAAGAGGACGACGAAGAAGAGTAAACCCGGCGGGCCCGAGAGGGAGCTCACCCCACGCGTGGGACGCCCGCTCTGGGCCGAGATCGATCTCTCCGCCGTTGAACACAATCTGGCACAGGTGCGCTCCCGCGTTGGCGGCGGACGTATCCTTGCGGTGGTGAAGGCCAATGCCTATGGGCACGGAGCGGTCTCGGTGGCCCGCGCCTGTACCGAGGCTGGCGTCTCCTATCTCGGTGTGTTTTGCGTCGACGAGGGGATCCAGCTTCGGAGGGCTGGCGTCGCAACGCCAATATTGGTGATGGGCTATTGCCCTCCCTGGGAAGCAGCAGAGATCGTTCGCAATGGATTGACCGCTAGTCTGTCCAGCCGGGAGACCGCAGAAGCCCTGGCCAGGGAAGCGCGGCGCGCGGGGGCCCGGGCTGCCGTGCACCTCAAAGTCGACACGGGGATGGCCCGGCATGGGCTCGCTCCGTCAGATGTCGCGGCCTTCGCGGAATACCTGAGCCCGATGCCGGACCTGGTGCTGGAAGGGGCCTTCACGCACTTCGCCACCGCGGACGAGGCTGACAAAGCGTTCATGAAGCGACAGTACGAGGGTTACCACGAGGCTGCGGCGGCGTTACCAGCCCGGGTCATCCGGCACGTGGCCAACAGCGCCACGTGCGCAGACTTGCCGGAACTGGCGCTGGACATGGTGCGTCCAGGGATCTGCCTCTATGGGCATCAGCCCTCACGACATTTGCACCGGCCGATGGACCTGCGCCCAGCGCTAACCCTCAAGAGCTTTGTGGCCCGGCTTCACGTTCTCCCCAAGGGGGAAACAGTGAGCTATGGCCGGACCTGGACCGCCCGCCGGCCGACAAAGGTGGCCCTGATACCCTGCGGTTACGCGGATGGACTGCCCCGGCTGCTCTCCAACGCCGGGTCGGTGCTGGTGCGGGGAAAGAGGGCTCCGATCATCGGGCGGGTGTGCATGGATTCCCACATGGCCGATGTCACGGATATCCCGGAGGTTGCGGTTCATGACGAGGTGGTGATCATCGGCCGGCAGGGAGCAGAGGTGGTTTCCGCGGAGGAGATCGCGCAGCTGGCGGGCACCATCGGTTACGAGGTCCTCTGCGGTGTGACGGCCCGAGTGCCGCGGGTCTATTTGCGAGGCGGCGAAGTCGTAGAGCGTACGACGCTGGTTTCAAGCACTTCGGAAGGCGCTGCCCTCCCCCACCAGTCCCTGCTGCGGCAGGGCTACGCGTCCCCGTAACCCGCTCCTGGCCCGGCCGATGGGCCAGGCCTGAATCCCATTACGTTGCGCTGCGCTCAGCACGGCCCCTTCGGCCTCCGGCCGAGCGACGACGCAGAACCCAACGCCCATGTTGAAGACTCTGTATAGCTCGTCCGAGGTGACGGCGCCGCGGGTTGCAATAAGGTCGAAGATCGCGGGCGGGTCCGGCAAGGAGTCCAGCTCGAAGCCACAGTCCGTCCGTAAACGGAGCAGGTTGAGGAGCCCTCCGCCGCTGATGTGGGCGAGGCCGGTGACCTGGGAGAGCACCTGCAGCACCGGTTGGACGTAAATGGCGGTCGGCTTAAGCAGCTCCTCGGCCAAGGCGCAGCCCAGCTGAGGGACATAGGAATCCACCTGGTACGCGTCGGGGCCCAAGAGCACTTTGCGGGCAAGGGTGAAACCGTTGCTGTGCAGGCCTGAGCTGGCGAACCCGACTACGACATCGCCGTCGCGGATATAGCGCCCATCGATGAGCCGATCAAGGGAGACGATGCCGATGCAGGTGCCTGCCACGTCGACGCGGACGTTGAGCAACTCCGGCACCTGGGCTAGCTCGCCTCCGGCAATGGCGATGCCAGCCTGCTGGGCGCCCTCATACAGGCCCTTCCCCACCTCCTCCAGCATCTGTGGGTCCAGGCTCTGCACG
Source organism: uncultured Dehalococcoidia bacterium (assembly GCA_964590215.1). Taxonomy (GTDB): domain Bacteria; phylum Chloroflexota; class Dehalococcoidia; order SHYD01; family SHYD01; genus CAZPYZ01. The sequence continues at coordinate 4,240 of CAZPYZ010000273.1, forward strand.
GCCAGGTAGTCCACGAGGGCGATGGGGCGGGCGCCGACGCAAAGGACATCGTTGGCGTTGATGGCGACGCAGTCGATGCCGATGGCGTCGTAACGGCCTGCCGCCTCCGCCACCAGAACCTTGGTTCCGACGCTGTCGGTAGAGATGGCGACGCCGGTGCCGTTGTTCAGGTCATGAACGGCCGCGTAGAAACCGTTCTGCAGCACCGGGCGGCCCGTGACGCCAGGGAACGAGTGCGTCTGTCCCAGCCAGCGGAGGAAGCCCCCCATCGCGGCGTCCTTGCCCGCGATATCGACGCCCGCGTCCTGGTAGGTCATTGGCGAGTTATGCCGGAAGCTCGGCGAAGAGCTCCGAGAGGGGACAGGTAAACCCGGGAAGCAGGGGGGAGGTCAGTGTATCCGCCTCCTGGAGAGTGGCAGATAATCGGAGCGCCCCTTCCTCACGGCGGTAGACCGCGCCCTGGCGGTGGACCCAATCAACGATCCAGCACTCCCGCACCCCGCGCCGGCTGTAGAGGTCCAGCTTGATTTCCCGGTCCCGGCGCTCGTTCTCGCGCCCGGGGGAGATGACCTCTATCATTAGCTCGGGTGCGTCGTGCAGATGCCGGTCCGGGCCAATCAATTGGGGCAGGCGCGCCCGGCTGACCCAGAGCAGGTCCGGCGCCACGGCGTTGTCCTCGGAGAAGATCACCCCGAGGGCCAGCAGCACCTCGCCCGACCCAGTCTGCTTGTTCCATGTGCCGAGGCCGAGATGAATCCTGCCGCAGATCAGCTGGTGCTCGACCGATGGCGTGGTGGTCACGTGCAGCACTCCCTCGATGATCTCGTAGCGGTTCCCATCGACCCGGGGGAAGCCCTCCAGGTCCTTAACTGTCCAGTGGATCGATGCAACCATGACCCCCTCCTGCCTCATTCTAGAAGCCCGGCCGGAAAGCTGGTAACACTGGGGCTCTGCCCCAGACCCCGGCTTCACGCCAGGAACGTTTTGCCCATCTTCCCCCCGGTGAGTGCGGCTTTCCGGCCGCACTCCTAGACCTTCAGGTTCTCGGTCCGGGCCTCGAAGGTGCCGTCGGGCAGGGGAACGAACTGGTAGTCCCCGAAGATATGCGGCGCCTCGCGGATGAGGGCCTGCGCGACCTTGTACTGGAGGCGGCGGATTTCGGCCTCTGCGTGGCTGGTGACCCGGAGCTCGATGATGTTGCGCCAGGCCCGCGCGTTACCGGTAGCGAAGATCATTGTCTCCGTGGCGTTGGGCAGGTTGGCCCGCGCCGCCTCCCGGACCATCTTGCGGCGCTCGGTGCGATTCTTGATGGCTTGAAACTCGGGCCAGGCCATCATGCGCTCCACCCTCGCGACGTAATTGGCCAGATCCTCCGCCACCTCATCCAGCCAAGCGCGCTCCTCTTCCGGGTGCCCCTGGATGGCCGGTGGCATCACAAACTTCGCCTTCGCCTCGTCCACGAAGCGCTGCGACAACTGGGAATAAGCCATGCCGGCCCGGTGCCGCACCAGTTCATGGGTGAGGGAGCGGGAAATGCCGGTAAGGATGAAGCCCCAGACGGCGTGTTCCAGCACGGAGCCGTGGCGGGACTGGAGGATGTTGTTGATATACGCCGTGAGGTCCGAGCGGCCGGTGCCGAAGGAGAGATAGCAAAGACGCCCCGCCGACTCCACGACGAGCTCCGATGGCCACGCCAGACGATCACCGTAATCCCAAACGAACCCTTCGTCCCCGAGGAACCGGTCCAGCTCCGAACGGTCGACGGACTGCCTGGAAACGAGATAGACCTGGGGTTCACGGACGATGGCAGGAATCGCGGTCTGCCGGTCCAAGGACGTCTGCACTGGCGGCCTCCTACCAGGTCTTCAGCCACTGTAACACGGTCTAGCCCCAAGCAGGCTACGCCCGTTCCGGGACTGCGCCTGGGACGGGGGCCCTTCGGGCACGTGGAACA
>CAZPYZ010000274.1:0-6145 GCA_964590215.1 uncultured Dehalococcoidia bacterium
GATCATGCCTAGTCTCGTGGGCTCGGAGATGTGTATAAGAGACAGCCTGGAGAGGGCCGGCCTCGCGGCCGCCCTGATCATCACCGACCGTATCCTGACTTCAAACCCTGTCCCCCTGGGAGAGGATCAGGCGAGGGCTCTGTTGGGAAAGAGCGTGGTTTACCACCCCAAGACCCTCGCCGTGGGCGTGGGCTGTACCAGGGGGACATCCGTCGAGGCTCTCCGGTCCGGGGTGTTGGAGACCCTGGCCGCTCAGGGCCTCTCTGTCCAGAGTATCCGGCGTCTCGCAACGGCTGAATTGAAGCGCACCGAGGAAGGGATAACCTCGCTGGCCCGGGAGCTACGGGTCCCGGTCGAATACTTCTCCGAGGACCAGCTGAACGCCGCGGAGGGCCACGAGTCGCTCTCGGCTGCCCAGCGACTGCTGGGGGTCAAGGGCGTCTCCGAGTGCGCTGCCCTCCTGGCCGCGGGATCGGACCGCTTGCTGGTTCCCAAGCAGGTTGCCGGAATGGTGACCGTTGCCGTTGCTCGCTACAGGAGTGCCTGACGATGAACCGTGGCAAGATCTACGTTGTCGGCTTCGGCCCCGGCGACCATGATCACCTTACCTTCAGGGCGAAACAAGCCATTTCGGAAGCCGAGGTGGTCATCGGCTACACCACCTACATCGAACTGGTACGGGACCTTGTGGACGGCAAAGAAGTCATCCAGACGTCCATGCAGGAGGAGGTGGGCCGGGCTAAGAAAACTGTGGACCTGGCAGAGGAGGGGAGAACCGTGGCCATCGTCTCCAGCGGAGACGCGGGTATCTACGGGATGGCCGGCCTCATTTACGAGGTGCTGCACGAGCGGCAGTGGACGCCCGGAACCGGGGTAGAAGTGGAGGTGGTCCCCGGGGTGACCGCCGCCAGCTCGGTGGCCGCCATTGTGGGTGCCCCCCTGGTCCACGACTTCGCCGCCATCAGTCTGAGCGATCTCCTCACGCCCTTGGACCTCATCTACAAGCGGGTGGAAGCGGCCGCCGCCGCCGACTTCGTGATAGCCATCTACAACCCGAAGAGCGGCCGCCGAACCAAACAGATCGTAGAGACTCAGCGGATCATCTCGCAATACCGAGTGCCATCGACGCCCGTCGCAATCGTCAAGAGCGCGTTCAGAGATGCCCAATCCGTGGTTCTCACGGATGTGGAGCACATGCTGGACTACGAAATCGGTATGCTGACGACCATCATCGTCGGCAACTCGCAAAGTTTCACTTTTCAGGGCAAGATGATCACCCCCCGGGGATACCAGAAGAAATATGCGCTAGAATGAGGCTGGTATTCGGGGAGGTGTGTGATGCCGTTTAACCTGGGTGGCCCGGAGCTGATCATCCTACTGGTGATCATCCTGGTCGTCTTCGGCGCCGGTAAGCTCCCGGAGGTCGGAAGCGCTCTGGGGAGGGGGATTAAGGAGTTCCGCTCGGCTCAGAGCCAGCCGGACAGCGTGGACTCTAAGGAAGAACAGCGCCCGAGCAAGACCTAACTTGGTGAGAGTGCCAACGGCTCGCCCGCATCCTGGCCCCCGCTCCCGCGGACCGGATCGGAAGGGGTTCCCGAGGAGGGGGTAGATGAGTGAGATGTAGCCGATGCGGGTGACCGCGTTGGGAACCAGCGCCGCCTATCCAGGGCCCGACAACGCCTGCACCGGTTGGCTGGTCGAAGAAGAGGATACCCACATCCTCGTCGACTGCGGAACGGGAGTGCTGTCGCGGCTCCAAAAAGTGCTCCCCTTGAAGCGTGTCACCGCGGTGATCATCTCCCATATGCACGCGGACCATTTCTTCGATTTGTTTCCATTGCGCTATGCCTTCAAGTACGGGGTAGGGGTGCCTGACCCGATCCCGGCGCTCTACCTGCCCCCCGGCGGAACCCAGGTCCTTGGGAAGATGGCTGGTGTACTCGATCGCCACCGCCCTGAGCTGTTCTTCAAGGAGACGTTTCACGTCGCCGAGTACGACCCGACCGAGGCTCTGTCGGTGGGTCCTCTCGCTGTCACCTTCGCACCCGGCAACCACTACGTCCCTTCCTGGGCCATCTCCCTAGGAGGAACGCGGCGGGTGGTCTTCACAGCAGATACGGGCCCCAGCTCCGACGTCGAGAAGCTCGCCGGCGGTGCGGACCTCCTCATCAGCGAGGCCACCTACCTGAGCGTCGACGAAGAGCAGGGGCCCCAGCGGGGACACATGACCGGCCGGGAAGCTGGAGAGCTGGCCTGCCGAGCGGATCCACGTCGTGTGCTCGTGACCCATCAGTGGCCCCACCGGGACCCGCGGGTGCCGGTTGCGCAGGCTCAGGAAGTGTTCCGGGGCGATCTTGCTTTGGCTGAGCCGATGAGAACCTACGAGGTGTAGCGGGCTCCGACCTAACCGGCTCCCGGAGGGACGGCGGACGGCTCCCAGCGGTGGTAGAGGTAGAGGAACACCTCCTTGCACACGGCGGCCAAGGGCACCGCTACCAGCATCCCCACCAGCCCTCCCACCTCGCTAGCCACTACCAGCAGTACCATGATGAAAGCGGGGTGGATCTCCACGGCCTCCCCCTGGATGCGCGGCACCAGCAGATTGTTCTCCACCTGCTGAATGCCGATGAAGGCGAGCACCACCCACAGCGTCTTGTCGGGCGCGTTTGCCAGAGTGACAACGATGCCGGGGATCGAGCCGAGGATGGGGCCGAGGACGGGAATCAACTCGGTGATGCCTGCGATAACCCCGAGGACAAGGGCGAAGGGGATGCCCATTAGGCTCAGCACCAGCGCCGTCACACTGCCGACCGCCAACCCCAACAGGAGCTGCGCGCGGACGTAGTTGGATAACACCCGGTCGACGATAGAGGCGATCGCAGCGACGTCGGTTCGGGCGTTCGGGGGAACCAGGCTGTAGAAGAAGGCAGCGGCATCGGCTCGGTCCTTCAGCACGTAGAAGAGCCAGACAGGGATGGTGATCAGGCCCAGCAGCAGGCTGAAGGTCTGGGAGACCACCACGACGGTTTGGACTGCGGCCTCTTCGGCCGCGATCGCCAGGTTGCGCACGATGTTGGCTGCCGCTCCTTCCAATTCTGCGATGACCTCCGGCGGAAGCTGCGCTCTGGCCTCGATGGTCCAGGCCTGGAAGACCCGCTGCGCTTGGCCCCACATGTCGGGTAGTGTGGAGATGAACCGGCTGATCTGCCTGAACAACAGGGGGAGGAGCATGGCGCCGGCCACCACAAGAGCAAGGATGAAGAGGAGGTAGACCAACGCAACGGACAGCAGCCGGGACCGGCGCGGGTTACTCTCCCGGAAGGGTAGCGCCGCCTCCACCCGCCTCACCAGCGGCAGGAGGAGATAGGCGAGGGCGAGGCCGATGACGAAGGGGAACAGCACCCCCCTTGCCAGGAACAGGAGCCACAGCACGGCTCCCAGTGCGACCAGCACCAGAAGCTGGCGCCGGCGAAGGGATGCCGGGTTGGGAAGGACTAGAACCGCCGGCCTCCGCGCGGCCCTCGCCGGCGTCCGCTCCCCGACGCCTGAGCGCCGGCTCGGAAATCGGGGGCATCCATGGGGATGATGTTCGTCACGCGCTGGTCCCACAACCTCGAGGCGATAGCTGGCGAGATATCCGCCATCTGGGCGCCATCTAAGGCAGTCGTAATCACCGTTGGAAGCCGCGCGATGTACCGGTAGTTGATGAGCTGGAACAGCTTTTCAGCGGCCCAGGGGCTGGCTGTGTGGGAGCCCAGGTCGTCGAGGATGAGGAGCGACGTGTTCTTGATGGTATCGAAGAGGGTGTCGTAGGCGACGGTGCTCTGGGGCGCGTAGGTCGCTCGCAGATGATCTAGCAAGTCCGGGACTACTACAAAGAAGACGGGCTCAGCACTGCGGACTCGGTGGTTTGCAACGGCCGCAGCCAGGTGGGTCTTGCCGCATCCCACAGGTCCCGTGAGCATGAGCCAGCCTGATGGGCGTTGGGCGAAATCGATAGCCGCCCGCTTGGCGGTTCGCAGGCTCTCCCGCTGAATGGGCGCGGCGTCGGACTGCTCCGGGTCGAAGTTGTCGAAGGTCATGGTTTGCAACAACTGCGGAGGCAGCGCTCCCTGGTACTGGAAGAGCACGTCCTCAAACTCTTCGAGCCCCCATAGCTCCACCAGGGCAGGGTCGGTCAGCCGGTGTCTTAGCCTCCCGTCCATAGCATCAAGGGAACCGCTCACCGTGATCACTGTGGGCATTTGGCCGCTGTAGCGGTGATTCAAGATCTGAAAGAGTTTCTCCTGAGCCCAAGGCGTAGTGCTATGGGCGCCCAGGTCATCTAGCACTAGCAGAGGGGCATCTCGCACCTGCTCGAATAGCTGGTCGTACGTCGCCGTGCTCTGGGGGCCGAAGGTGCCGCGGAGATGGTCCAGCAGGTCGGGCACTACCACGAAAAACGCGGGTTGCCCGCGGGCGATGGCGGCGTTTGCTATGGCCGCGGCAATGCGGGTCTTGCCCGACCCGGAGCTGCCGGTTAGAACGAACCAGCCCTGGGGATCGGAGGCGTAGGATTGCGCGCTGTCCAGGACCCGAGCGAACTGATCCTGGTTGGCCTGAACTTCGCTGCGCCCGAGACGCGAGGTGGAGTCGAAGGTCATCTCCACCAAGGGGCCGAGATTACTGTACCGCTGCAGCCGCTGGAGGCGGTCCATTTCCAGTTCCCGCTCGGTACAGACACAGGCCACGGCCTTGCCGTAGTCAGGGTCGAACTCCGAGAGGGGCGGGTACAAAAACCCCACGCCGTGGCAGTGGGGGCAGGCGTCCGATGCCGGATACGAGGGGGTGGCGAGGGAGCGGTTACCCCGGCGCGCGACGGGCCGGGAACCAGGTGGAGTAGTCTGCCAGCCGCCCCGTCTTAGGATGTCGCCCAGGCTTTCCATCGTCCTTCCCCTCTGTCTTCCAACGCTTAAGAATCGCTTCTATGTATGCCCAGCTTCGCTTGTTCTGTTCGGCTGCGATACCGAAGGCCTCCTCGACCCACTGGTGGGGGTACTCCTCTTCCGCCTCCTTCAACCGTTCCGCAATGAGGGGGTTGATGGTTGCCACCGTCTGTTCGTACAGCGTAAAGATGTCGCAGGCCGGTTGTTGGAAGAAGTGGCCTCCTTCCGGCCTGATCCCAGGGCTCCCTGGGGAGGGCACACGCCCACGCTCGATAGCGGCGGCAGCCTTACGATCGCCCGCCGTATTCAACAACACCCAGGCGTCGCCTTCGGGATCGACCGCCCGGAGAAAGCTGCCCCGCGCTTGCGCCAAATCCAGGCCTCGGGAGACCTCGCGGGCAGGATCTCTGCCGGTGCGGGAGAACGAGGCGTTGAGAGCTCGATCAGCCCTCAACTCTCGCTCAGATACAGCGCGAGGGTGCCCTCGGCGGCTGCCAAGGAGTCGGAAAAGCTGAAGGCTGACGTGGAATTCCGCCTGGTCCTCGATGAAAGGAAGGACGTCGCTGAAGAAAACCCGGGGAATCCCGACGTACGTGGCGCGGGAAGGGAACCCGGAGAACGGCATCATAAGCCCTCCGGGATAAGCCCTGGTGCGGCCAGGGTGTAGAAGCGGGCGGTTTTCTTCTGGAAGTAGAGGTCCACCTCGCCGGTCGGCCCGTTGCGATGTTTGGAGATCATGATGTTGGCGATCCCCTCTGGGTATTTCTTCTGAGGGAATCGGCGGACCCATTCCTCTTCGGTGAAGTAGAAGTCGTCGCGGTAGATGAACATGACGACGTCGGCGTCCTGCTCGATGCTGCCGCTCTCGCGCAGGTCGCTGAGCATGGGGATGTGGGGGACGCGCTGTTCGGGCGCGCGCGAGAGCTGGGAGCAGGCGATGAGCGGGACGTCGAGCTCGCGGGAGAGGCCCTTGAGGGCGCGCGAGATCTCGCTCACCTCCGAGACGCGGCTGTCGAAGCGGGTCATGCTCCCCTGGACGAGCTGGAGGTAGTCGACGACGATCAGGTCGAGCGGCTTCTCGTGGTTGAGACGGTGCGCCTTGGCGCGGATCTCGGAGACGCGCTGGACGGGCGTGTCGTCGATGTAGATCTCGGTCTCGGCGAGGACGCCCATGGCGTGCATGATGCGCTGCTCCTCGGCCTCGGTGTGCTCGCCGAGAC
>CAZPYZ010000275.1:0-6139 GCA_964590215.1 uncultured Dehalococcoidia bacterium
GGGTTGAAGTGATCGTCGGCGCCGAAGGCGGGGCGCAGTCTGGCCATGGCCGCGAGATCCTCAGGAGTGAAGACCCAGGCCATGAACTCCTGCTTCTCCAGGCCGATGCCGTGCTCGCCGCTGAGGGCCCCTCCGGCATCGACGCAGACCCGGAGGATCTCCGCGCTCGCGTCCAGCACCCGCTTCGTCGCGCCGGGCTCTCGTTCGTCGTAAAGGGCACAGGGGTGGAGGTTGCCGTCTCCAGCGTGGAATACATTCGCGAAGAGAACGCCGTACTTCTTTCCAATAACGGCGACCCGCGCGAGGACCTCGGGCAGCCGCGTCCGGGGCACCACGCCGTCCAGGACGTACCAGTTGGGGGCCAGCCGCCCGAAGGTGCCAAGGGCACCCTTGCGTCCCACCCAGAGCCGCTCGCGGTCGGCCTCGTTCTCGGCGCTTCGGACCTCCCGAGCGTGCCGCCGCCGGCAGACCGCGAGAATCGTTTCCACCTGCTCCTGAACGGCCTCGGTGATCCCCTCCACCTCGATGAGCAGGACGGCCTCGGCATCCTCCGGGTATCCCGCCTGCAGCCCTGCTTCCACCGCCTTGATGGTCACCTGGTCCAGCATCTCCATTGCGGCTGGGATGATCCCGGCCGCAATGACATCGGATACGGTCCCGCTTGCGTCGTCCATGCGGTCGTAAATGGCGAGGAGCGTTTGCACGGCCTCTGGCTTGGGCATCAACCGCACCACGATCCTGGTCGCGATACCCAGAGTCCCCTCCGACCCGATGAAGACGCCGCGCAGGTCGTAGCCGGGCGCCTCACCGGTCTTGTCGCCCAGCCACACGATGTCTCCGTCAGGCAGGACGACCTCCAGGCCCAGGACGTGGTTGGTAGTGGACCCGTAGGCCAGGCAGTGGGGGCCGCCGGAGTTCTCGGCGATATTGCCGCCGATGCTGCAGGCCTTCTGGCTGGAGGGGTCAGGGGCGTAGTAGAGCCCGTAGGGAGCGGCGGCCTTGGAGATATCCAGATTGATCACACCTGGTTCCACCACCGCCAGCCGGTTCACGGGATCGACCTCAAGGATCCGCTTCATGCGGGTCATGGCGACGATGACGCCAGGCTCCAAGGGAATCGCGCCGCCGCTGAGGCCGGTGCCTGCACCCCGGGGGACGATGGGGAGCCCCGCAGCGCGGGCGAGGCGCACCACGGCGGAGACTTCCTCGGCCGTCCTAGGAAAGACCACTGCGGCAGGCAGGCCCTTATCTATCGACCCGTCGTACTCGAAGACAATGACGTCCTCGGGCGCCCAGAGGACGCCCTCTTTCCCTACGATGTCCTGGAATTGCTGGACCAGCCTTGGGGCCTTCACAGACCTAATAATAAATCGTCCGGGTCAGGTGGTAGGGGTGCCCCATGGGCATACCCTGGGCCTGTTGCCAGAGCAGCCAGTCCACCTGATAGGCAGGCATGTTCAGACGTTCGGCGAGGATCTCGCAGGCCTGGATCGTGGCTGCCCGGATCTCGACCTCTTGGTAGGAGCCGGCGGGGATGACCTGGCGTGCCTCAACCGCCGCGGCTAGCTGCGGGCCGTACTCCAGGACCCCGAACTCCCGCAGAATCTGTGGCACTTTGTAGTCCGCGAAGGCAGTCAGGACCTCCATATTGGTGAAGGCCCCCCAGTTCTTCCCGTCGAATGCTCCCCACAGGTCCGAGACCAGCAGTTGCGCCCGCTTGTGGATGGGCACCTTCCGGCCCTTGTACACAGAAACGTCGTTGAATGACGGGAAATCGTGGGCTAGCAACAGCGCCAGCCGGTCCGCCCGGCCCTGGATGGCGTCGATGGCGTGGATGAACTGGCCCTGGTAGTGCGCCAGCAGCGCCCGCCCAACTTCCCGAAGATTGTTAAGCCGGTCCGTCACCAGCGGGATCAACCCCTTGCCCCGGAAGATGCGGTAGACATCGCCCTGGCTCAGCTCCGCCAGCACCGCCGCGTTCCACAGCTGCGTGCCTTCTTCCACCGCCCGCTTCATGCTAGCCGCCAGGGCCCAGTAACCATTCAAGCACTCGCCCTGGTACTCGACCTCCCAACGGTCCGCAGGGTCCTCCGCCCAGAAGGAGAAGTTCACCGCGTCAAGGGCCAGGAGCCAGTTGGCGGAGCGATGGGTGCCGTCGAAGAAGTGGTACTTCTCGTACCACCCCGGCGGCTGGACTCCCGCCCCGACCCAGTCCCGGACAACGGCATCCACGGCCTGATGGTCAATGCGGACGTCCGTCGCCCGTTCCATGACCCAGGCCGTCGCCTCCCGGACACCCAGAGGATCCGGCGGGTCCATGTGGCTAGTGTAGCGGGTGGTCATGCCCATGGGTTCCGCCATGTGCCTAAGAGTGCGGACGGAAAGCCGCACTCAGTCGAGGGAGAAGATGGGCAAAACGTTCCTGGCGTGAAGGTGGGGTCTGGGGCAGAGCCCCAGTGTTACCAGCTTTCCGGCCGGGCTTCTAGCTCATCGATAGGGAGGATGCCCAGCTTTGTTATACTCGCGGTTGATGACCACGATACAAGGCTTGGACCGCATCCTGCCCAGGGTCCAGAAGCCAGCCCGCTACACCGGGGGGGAGCTGCACAGCGTCGCTAAGGATTGGGCCAACGTACCGGTTCGGATGGCCCTCTCCTATCCTGACGTCTACGAGATCGGGATGTCCAACAACGGGCTGGCCATCCTCTACGACATCGTCAACCAGCACAATCACTTCCTCTGCGAGCGGGTGTACGTGCCGTGGACCGATATGGAGCGGGAGATGCGGGCCGGCGGCATCCCCCTCTTCAGCCTCGAGACGCGGCGCCCGATAAGGGATTTCGACGTCTTTGGCATTTCCCTCGGCTGGGAGATGACCTATACCAATGTGCTGACCCTCCTGGACCTCGCCGGTATCCCCCTGTTCAGCCGGGAGCGGCAGGCGCCCTTCCCCATTGTCATGGGTGGGGGAAGCGGGGCACTCAACGGTGAACCGATCGCGGACTTCTTCGACGTGTTCCTGATGGGAGAGGGAGAAGAGGTCCTCGTCGAGTTCCTGCACCTGGTCGAGGAGTACAAGGTCGTCCTCGCGGCCCGAGGCATACCCAACCCTGGCCGGACCCAGCGCCGGGAATTTCTCCTGAACGCCGCTCGCATCCCCGGCGTCTACGTACCCGAGTTCTATGACGTCTCCTACCACCCCGATGGCCGCCTCTCTCGTATCGAGCCCAACCAACAGGGCGTGCCCCGGGTGATCACCAAGCGGCAGGTGGAGGTCCTGCCCCCAGTGCTGACCACGCCCGTGGTACCCTTTATCCAGACCATCCACGATCGCGGGTCCATCGAGATCCAGCGCGGCTGCACCCGTGGGTGTCGCTTCTGCCAGGCGGGGATCATCTACCGTCCCCTTCGGGAGAGGACGCACGACGAGGTCATCCAGGCCGTGGACGACCTCCTGCATAACTGCGGCTACGACGACTTCTCCCTGGTGTCCCTGAGCACCAGTGACTACGATGGTCTCCCGGAGCTGGTGCGCAAGCTTCACGACAGGTTCCGGGACCGGAATATCCGGATCTCCTTGCCGAGCCTGCGCGTCGAGACGGTGTCCGTTGACCTCGTCGAGGCCATGGAGCCGGGGCGGAAGAATAGCTTCACCTTCGCCCCCGAGGCTGGGAGTCAGCGTCTGCGCTCAGCCATCAACAAGCCCTTGACCGAGGACGACCTGTTGAATGCGGTGGAGGCGGCCTTCAGCCACGGGTGGTCCCACATCAAGCTCTATTACATGATCGGCCTACCCACTGAGACCCTCGAGGACGTGATGGGGATCCCGGACATGGTGCAGAAGGCGATGAAGATCGGACGGAGGCACGCCGGCGGCCGCGCCCGGATCTCCGTGAGTTGCAACATCTTCGTACCTAAGCCCCACTCCCAGTACCAGTGGGCGCCCCAGGCACGGCCTGAAGAGCTTGCCCCCAAGATCAAGGCGCTCCAGGCGGGATTACGGATGAAGGGCGTTCACTTCGGCTGGTCCGATGAGAAGGAAAGCCTGCTGGAAGCGGTGCTTGCTCTGGGAGACCGGCGTCTGTGCGACGTAGTCTACCGGGCGTGGAAGAAAGGGGCGAAGTTCGACGCCTGGAGCGACTTCTTTCGCTGGGACCTGTGGGAGGAGGGGTTCAGGGAGGCAGGCCTTGACCCCGAGTGGTACGCCTACCGGGAACGGCCCCTCAGGGAGACGCTGCCCTGGAGCCACATCAGCGACGGCGTCATGCCGGGCTACCTCTGGCGGGAGTATCGGTACACTTGGTTGGAGAAGGAAACCCCAGACTGCCGGCACGGAGATTGTAGCGCCTGCGGGTTCGAGGACGATCCCAACTGCGTTCCCAAGTTCGCGCACATGCTTTTCCTGAGGGAGCATCCGAAGCTCCGAGAATTAAATCTGACAGCGGTCTCACCCTCAGCCTAGCCCCCGCTCTCAAGGTAAAGGGAGGATTTGAAGGCTGGACAGAGGCAATGCTCGGTGCTACCATCCCGCTCGCAACCTCTCAGCCATCCCGCAGCAGTTGAGGCTACCGGCATGCGGGGCTCGGGGAAGAACGTAAGGCGTCTTGTAATCTCGAAGGGTGTAGGGAACTAAGTTATGTCTGGCCATTCTAAGTGGGCTCAGATCAAGCGCCAGAAAGGCGCCGCGGACGTCAAACGCGGGCAGCTCTTTACCAAGCTCGGCCGGGAGATCACCGTCGCAGCGAGGCAAGGGGGCCCTGATGCCGAGGCCAACTTTCGGCTGCGTCTCGCGATCCAGCGCGCCCGTGAGGCCAACATGCCCGCCGACAACATCAAACGCGCGGTCGAACGGGCCACGGGCTCCGGCGAAGGGGCCGCCCTCGAGGAGATCGTGTACGAGGGATACGGGCCAGGCGGCGCCGCCATCCTCATCGAGGTGTTGACGGATAACCGCAACCGCACGGTTTCGGAGATCCGCAGCCTCTTCACCCGAGGTGGCGGCAACCTCGGTGAGTCCGGCTCGGTGGCCTGGATCTTCGAGTCGAAGGGGGTCGTCACGGCCCAGTCGGGGACCATGGACCCTCAGGAGGTCGGGCTGCTGGCTATCGACGCCGGCGCGGAGGATGTCGACATTGGGGAAGGGCACATCGATGCTTACACGCAGCCCGGGGACCTGGAGAAGGTGCGGCGGGCGCTGGAAGAGGCTGGGATAAAGGTCAGCGGAGCGGAGTTGGTGATGCAACCGAAGAGCACCGTTTTCCTCGCCGAGAAAGAGGCAGTCCAGGCAATCCGCCTCATCGAGCGGATCGAGGAGATGGACGACGTCCAGAAGGTCTACTTCAACGCGGACTTCGATACCGAAGTCGTGGCGAGGGCGGCGTCCTAGGAGTCCTTGCTCCCGCGCGGGGTGGGAAGGTAGAGAGTTCCTTTGGCCGATCCCTTTTTCAAGCTGGCTCTTCCCGATGCCGGCCTTTCCATCGAACAGAACACCGAGAACGTCCCCAACGACGGTAGGTTTCACGTCATCCTCAACGGCAACGTCGTGGCGAGCTACCCATCCCTCAAACGGGCGCGAGACCGGTTTCAGCAATTGAAGGAGGAGACCGGCTACCGGCCGCCAGGACGCCGTGACGGTGAGGACCTCGCTAATCGGGAGCACATCGAACGGGTGCTGGATGCGGCCACCAGCTATTGGGACTCAAGCCATAAGTTTCGGGGGAGGGGTGGCCGTGGGGGCAGGGGCGGCATTTAGTGACGGCCCAGCTGCACGCTGAGCGTTAGCGAGAAGTCTCCTGGCGGTTGTGGATTGTCCTCCCTCATGGGGACGAGGGACCGGGTGTCCGTGCGCTCACCTCAAACCCGGAATGATACTTCTACAGGAGCGCTGAATGGCGGATTTCGAGAAGGTAGCGAAGCTCAGTGACCTTTCGCCTGGAACTCTCAAGGCGGTTACAACGGCAGGAGGGACAGATGTCTGCCTCGTCAATCTGGACGGGGATTTGGGAGACAATCTGCGCGAGCAAATTGAGCAGTATGCCACGCGTTACCCCGAGCGGTTCATCATCTTTGCGACGTTCGTGTTTCCTCAAGGGTCTCTCGACTGGGCCGACTTTCACCAACGAGTCGCCATGCTGGATCA
>CAZPYZ010000276.1:0-3910 GCA_964590215.1 uncultured Dehalococcoidia bacterium
ACATGCCGAAGGTCTTTGTTTTTGCGCCCATGGGAGACAGCCACAAGTTCCTGGAAGAGCACGGGTGCGAGGTGGTGGTGGGAAAGCGGGAATGGCATCAACCCGGCGGCAACCATGAGGCGGAGCTGGTCAGCATGGCCCAGGGCGCGGCGGGGCTGGCCGGCACCTCCATGCGCACCACACCGATAAGCCGCAAGGTGCTGGAGGCATCGCCAAGCCTTCGCATCGTTGCCAAGGGCACCGTCGGTGTGGATGACATCGACGTCAATGCTGCCACGGAGCTGGGGATCCTGGTGACCCACGCACCCGTCGAGTCGAACTGGGGCAACATCGCCGAGGTAACCGTTACCTTCATGCTGTCGCTGCTGAAGAACGTCAACGAGCAGGACGACGTCATCAAACAGGGCGGTTGGTGGAGCGAGGGACGCCTGGGAACCTACGTCGGGAGCCGTCAGTCCGACGGGTACGGGGGCATTACCCTGGGCATCATTGGCCTCGGCCGCATCGGTGGCCGGGTCGCCCAGTTGATGCGCCCTTGGAACATCACCATGCTGGGCTATGACCCTTACATCTCCGACTACCGGTTCCTGGAGTTTGGGGTGAAGCCCACCGACCTGGAAACCCTGCTGCGCCAGTCCGACGTCGTGACGCTGCACGTGGTGTTGAACAAGGAGACGCGTCACATGATGGGGGCGAAAGCGTTCGCGATGATGAAGCGGAGCGCTTACTTCATCAACACTTCCCGGGGTGAATGCGTGGACGAAGCGGCCATGTGCGATGCCCTGGACAGAGGCGTGATCGCGGGCGTAGGCCTGAACGCGTTCGCGGTGGAGCCCATCGCCCCGGACAGCCCGTTGCGCAAGTTCGGGGACAAGGTCCTGCTCCGGCCCCACGGCGGGACGCCGATGCGCACCGAGGCTGGCGCGGGCCCGGTGGGACGCAGCGCAGGCCAGAACTCGGAGTGGGTGAACAACGACGTTCTCAGGGCCTTTCGGGGGGAACTGCCGGTGCATATCTTCAACACCGACGCGGTTCCGCTGTGGCAACAGCGCTTCGGGGGGAAAAGCCTCTTCTAAATCACCGAGGTGTACCTGAAAGCCGGACCAACACCTGGCGTAGCGAGTAGTGTTGGGGTGAGTGGCTCACGACGCCGTCCAGTCCCTACTCACCACGCACCACGCACCACGCACTACAAGGAGGTTTGCTCATGGCAGAATCCGTTGGTGACTTGACCCGGAAGACCGTCCTGGCCCACCGCATCCTGGCACTCACGGGAAATATGGGTACGACGACAGGGCACGTCTTCGTGCGGGTACCCGGGACCGATGAGTTCCTGGCGCGCGGGCGCCGGGATGGCGACTATAGCCCCACCTGGACGGGCTACGCGGCTTTCCACCGGGTGGGGTTCGACGGCAAAGCAACGGGCGATTGGGAGGATTGGATCATGCCGCCCGAGCGCCACATCGCCATGCCCATCTTCAAGGCCCGGCCAGAGATCAACGTGGTGATCCATGCCCACCCCCAGTACCAGGTGTTGTGCAGCATCACCGGCGTCGAACTGCGCCCCATTCTCGGCTCGCCCTACGGGCACGAGGCGGTCAAGCTGGCGCTGGAAGGGATCCCCGTGTACGAACGGTCGTCGCTTATCGCCAGCACGGAGCTTGGGGACGGCGTGTTCAAGGCGATGGGCAACAAGACCGTCTGTCTCCTCACCGGACATGGGAATGTGGTGGCGGGGCGTAGCATCGAAGAGGCCACCATGCGGGCCATCTCCGTGGAGTTCCTCGCCAGGCATTGCTGGATGGTGGCCGCCGCGGGGCTGAAGGCGCCCGACATCCGGCAGGACGACATCGACGAGATGCTGAACCCGAAGCAACCGGCGGCCATCGAACGGCGGGAGGCTGGCATCCGAGCAGGCGGCAATTTCGAGTGGGACTACTACGTCAAACTGCTCGAGAAGGGCGGTGACGTGCCCGCGGAAGCGCTGCTGCGCAACCGGTAGGAGATAGGTGGCGCCACCGCGGCGCTACAATCAATTCGTAGGTTCACCTTGACACGACCAGTGGCCGGCTCCTCCCTTCAGTTGATAAGGCAGTTCTACAACGCAAGCAAGGTGGATGAGCCAATCGACCCCTCGGACGCACGATGGGTCGACCTCGCGCCGGTGCGGGGTTCGGGTGGGGACTTGGTGCGCCGCCTGCTGCGGCAGGTGACCCTTGAGGAAGGCTTCATCAGGCTGCTGGTCACGGGCTTCCGAGGCACCGGGAAGACCAGCCTGCTCCGGGCCTGTCGCCTCCTCTTGAGGACGAGGGCTACCGGGTGGTCTACGTTGACGTGGAGTCCGACTATCTATGGAGCACCGGCGAGCCGGTAGCCCCCAACGACCTGCTTCTCACCATCGCCATGGGCCTGGTGGACGACGGTCTGGGCCCCACCTACCTGAAGCAGTTCTGGGACGATGTGAGGGCCTACCTTGAGAGCCACCCCAGACCCAAAGAGTTGGGTCTGGGCCTGGCCCCATTGACCTTCAAAGCCGAGCTGGACAAGGAGCCCACGCTGCGGGAGTTGCTTCGCGATTATGCAAGAGGGCGGTCGCTGTTCGAACGGGTCCGAGACCTGGTTAACAGTGCGCAAGCGACGGTGCGCGGGGACAAGAAGAAGGGACTGGTCCTGATCATTGACAGTATGGACCACCTGAGCGATCCATCCAACGAAACCGGAACGCCTGTGACCGATAGCGTGCTCCGGCTCCTGCGGGAGGCGCCGGAACTGGACCCGCTGGTCCTCCACCTGGTCCTGACGGTCCCGCCCACTGTCCTCCCCACCGCTCATGACCTCAGGACGAAATATGGCGAGGCATTCGTGGTCCCCGAAGCCCGCGTTTTCACGCGCGCCGGTTCCCGAGACATGGACTCGTTCGGTCTTCTGCGCGAACTGGTGGGGAAACGGCTGCCCGTCGAACATTTCGACGATAGTGAAGCCGTCGACGCCCTCATCGCAGCGTCGGGCGGGTATCTGCGAGACCTCCTCCGCCTGCTCCAGGACTGCCTGTTGAGCATCGACGAACTTCCTATCACGGCCACCACGGTGCGGCGAGCGGTGATGCGTGGGGTCCATCTGGCGGCGGAGCTTCCGCTGGAGGACTACCGGGCTGACCTGGAGCGCCTCCTGGTGAGCCAGGACCAGCGGCTGCCCCGCAGCCAGGAAGCCCTCTCCCGCCTCTACCGGATGATCCGGGACCGGGTGGTGCTTCGGTACTTGAACGATGAGGCATGGGAGGGCATTCACCCCTTCGTCCTCTATCACGTCCAACGCGATCGCTTTCAGCGCCTGGTGTTCCCCCAGGACGCAGCCTTCTGATGCCGAAGGCAAAACGACAGTCGACTGCCACCACCCCCGACCCAACGCGTCGTATCTCACGCCTGCACCTCGGGCGGGAGAACGAGCGCGAGTGGAAGCGCCTGCGCCGGGCGTTGGAGCTATCGGATGGGTTCGCACTGTACCTGGTCTCCACAGCCGGCGTGGACGTACAGGATGAGGTGCTGCGCCGGGTCCAGGCATCGCTACCGCACCGGCCGCTAGTGGTAATCGACGTCCAGAAGGCCCAGAGGCCAGTTCTGCCGTGGCTCTTCAAACAGGCGGCTGGCCTACCCCATGGCGCAGTCGTGACCGTGCGCGGCCTGTCGCGTGGGGACAAGGCCTTGGAGCCAGACTTCTGGAACCGGTTTAACGAGCGGCGCAACGTGTGGCACATGCACAACCCTCAGGTCCACGTCTGGTTCGTCGATGGGCGCATCCGACGTCGCATCCGTGAGGATGCCCCCGACCTCTACTCCATCCGCTCCCCGGACTTTAGGCGGAGGCCGAGGAGCTGTACCGGCGGGCGGCGGCGCTGTACGAAGAGGTACGG
>CAZPYZ010000276.1:4010-6130 GCA_964590215.1 uncultured Dehalococcoidia bacterium
GGCGGAGGCCGAGGAGCTGTACCGGCGGGCGGCGGCGCTGTACGAAGAGGTACGGGACAACCTGGGCCTGGCCAACACCCTTAGATCCCAGGGGGACCTGGCCCGCCGCCTGGGGCGGCTGGCGGAGGCCGAGGAGCTGTACAAGGTAGCCCGAAGAAAATACCAGGCAGAGCAGGAACCGACGGGACTGGCCTACACCTGCGCGGAACTGGCTCGAGTCTCCCAGGCCAAAGGGGATAGGCCGGCGCGGGTCCGCTATCTGCTCCAGGCAATGGAGGCCGCTTTGCAGAGCAACGCACCTCCGGTAGTCGCCTACGTCGATGCGGTTACAGAGGAGACCGGCGGCAAGCCAAGGAAGACCGGACGGAGGGTTGCGCGTCCAGCGGACAAAGGTCGGGGAGACGCTAAGGGCTCATGAATTCCAAATTGCAGCAGGCCCTGCAAGCGGTCGCCGGCGCGGGTGTCGACGGGTGGCTGCTGTACGACTTTCGGCACAGCAATCCCCTGTTCTGGGAGCTGTTAGAGGCCACGGCGCACTCGACCCGGCGGCTGTTTCTCTACGTCACGGCGGGAAAGATGCCGGTTCTCCTGGTGCACCAGGTGGACGCGGGGCACCTGGCTCGCCCAGGGTTGGAGGTGGTGAGCTACCAGAACGGCGAGGAGTTGCTGGCGCGCCTGCGAGGGATGCTCAACGCCGCCAGACGGGTCGCCATGGAGTACTCCCCGATGGCGGCGCTGCCGGCGCTGTCCTACGTGGACGCAGGAACACTGGAGCTCGTGCGGAACCTTGGGATCGAAGTGGTGTCCTCCGCCGATCTCGCCCAGGCCGCCCAGCGCCGCCTGAATCCGGAGCAGTTGGCCTCCCACCAGCGGGCCGCGGTCCGCCTCTGCACCATCGTTCATGAAGCCTTCGACTTCATCCGCAGGCAACTGCCTGCAGGCGTGAACGAATGGACCGTCGCGAAGCAGATCCGCGTGCAATTCGCAGCGGCCCGTATGGAGACGGACTCTGGGCCCATTGTTGCGGTCAACGGACACGCGGGGGACCCGCACTACCAGCCCTCACCCCAGGGATCGTCGCCTATCAGAAGGGGCGATTGGGTACTCATCGACCTGTGGGCGAAGGAACCGGGAGGAACGTACGCGGACATCACCTGGACCGCCTTTGTTGGGGACTCGCCTCCGGCGATTCAGCAGGAAGTCTTCGCACTGGTGACCGGGGCGCGAGACGCAGCTGTGTCGTTCCTGGAGCGGGAAACGGCTCTGGGCCGCTATCCCCAGGGTTGGGAGGTAGACTCCGTAGCGCGGGAATTCATTAGCCGCTCGGGGTATGGCGACAGGTTCACCCACCGCTTGGGGCACAGCCTGGGCGCGATGGTCCACGGGCACGGAGCCAACCTGGACGGGTACGAGACCCAGGACACCCGCCGGTTGGTGCCGGGGCTGGCGTTCACCATCGAGCCCGGCGTGTACCTCCCCCAGTTTGGCGTTAGATCAGAGATCGATGTGTTCATGGAAGAAGGTGGCCCCCGGATTACCACTGACGTACAGCAGGAGATAGTGCTGATCAGGTAGGTTTGTCCCCTTGCACGCTTGCCCTACCAACTGGTAGCCCGAGGAGGTCGAGGATGTGGGGGTCCTCCCCGTTTTGCTCGGGGGCCGCTAGCCGCTAGCATGTATCCTGCTCGAGCGATGACCGCACCCTATCAGTCGACCGCCAGGGACTTCCTTACGAAGGCCCAGGAGGAGTTGAGTCACGGGGATCTCCTCCAGGCGTCGGAGAAGGGCTGGGGCGCGGCTGCACAGACCGTGAAGGCGGCAGCGGCAGCACGAGGCTGGTCCCACCGCAGCCATGGGCAGCTCTTTGATGGGGCGCGTCGCCTGGCAGAAGAGGCTGGTGACGATCGTATCCGGGAGCTGTTCAGTGCGGCGAGCGCGTTACATCAGAACTTTTATGAGAACTGGTGGACTCAGGACTCGGTCGCGGGGGGGTTGCGTGACGTGGAGGAGTTGATGAGGCGGGTCGCTCCCCTGATCGCCTGATAGGCCGCCAGAGGCCAGGAACATGTTGACCCGAGAAGAGAACGAACTGCTGACCAAAACCGGTGGCCGGTATACTG
>CAZPYZ010000277.1:0-6128 GCA_964590215.1 uncultured Dehalococcoidia bacterium
TTAGCGACGTAAAGCACGGGCTGGCCCCTGATCCCTCACCTCCGCTCATCCTGAGCTTGTCGAAGGACGAGCCGTTGGGTGCAGAATTTCGTTCGGGCCCCTGCCTGCAGGTGAGGGATTACGGTGGCGTTCCGGTGCTGCCGGCCCCCGCCCGATTGACAGAGCGAGTGGGTCACTTGTCACACCTGTGAGCAGCGGCGCAAGGGCGGTTGCCTGAGCCCCGTCGAAGGCAAAGGGCGGTGGCGCTGCAGGCGCTGTGGCTACGTTCGCGACAAGTGACCCAGCTAGTAGCCGTCGCCTCGCGGAGCGGGAGCCACCGGGCCCCCCGCTGCCGGGGCCTTATTGGCCTCGCCCGCTGGCGTAACCACGAACCAGTCCCCACCGACGTTTTGACCCTTGAGATCCCCGGGCTTCTCGTCGGCGGCGTAGTAATGGAGCGGCCAGCCGTTATAGGTGACCTGGGTCGTGCCGTCGTCTCGCTTCATGGCCCCGACAAGGTTGGCCGTGAGTGCCTCTTCCGCCTTGGGCTCGCCAACAGTCAGGAGAGGCGGCCACAACTGAGCGCAGGCCCCGGCACAGGTGGATTTATTCTTTTGGTCCTTAGCAAAGAGATACAGCGTACGGCCTCCAACATCCGTGAGAATCGGGCCCATTGGGCTGGCCGTTTTGACAGCTGCATTATTTTGAACCGGCCCCCCGTAGGAGGACACCACCCACCAGTTGCTTCCCGAGCCGTGGCCTTTGGTATCGCCCGGCTTGGCATCCTGGGCGTTGAAGTAGAGCGGCCAGCCGTTGTAGGTGACCTGGAGGGCGCCGCCTTCGCGGGTCAGCGTGCCCAGCAGCCCCGCGGCCACTCCCTCTCCTGCCTGGGGAGCCCCCGTTACCGAAAGAGCATGCCACCGTTCCGAGCACTGGGGATTGCAGTTGGACTTGTTACGCTCATCACGAAACCATAGATAGACGGTCCGGCCGTTAGGGTCCGTCAAAATCGGCCCCAGTGTCTCATGCCTCGTGACCTTGACGGTAGCTGGTGCAGCCGGGGCCGTGGTGGGCTGAACCGCGGGCGCGGCCGCGGGGGGTGGCACCGCCGGCGCGCAGGCCACGGCGAGGATCACGGAGAGCGCCCCCAACAGGGGAAGACCGAGGTGGAAGCAGGAGCAGCGAGTCATTTGGACCTCCAAATCCACAAATGGCAAGCACGGAGTGGATCAAAGGTAACTTCGGCCCCGGGTTACACCATCTCGGAACGGGGCCGCTGCCCGCTTGGGTCCGCCGTGGCGACAGGTGTGAAGGACACCTTGCAGGAGGTGACCGACGGCGCCGCACAACCGATGGCGCTGGTAGCTTACCCTGGCGCGACGAGGCCTAGCCCGCTCCCGGCCCCAGCAGCAACCGCCCCGTGCCCGCCTTGGCCTCGATCCGCCCGTTGCGGGCAACGACCCGCCCTCGGGAGACCGTCATGACGGGGCGTCCATGAACGGTGCGCCCCGCATAGGGGCTCCAGCCCGCCTTGCTCAGCATCTGCCCATCCTCGATGGGGTGCTCCGCCTCCAGGTCCACCAGCACCACGTCCGCGTCGGCTCCCGGCGCCAGGCGCCCCTTGCGGGGCCAGAGCCGGTACAACCGCGCCGGCTCCTCCGCGGTCAGCTGGACCACCCGCTCGAGGGTCAGGCTGCCCGCGTTGACTCCCTCGAGCAGCAGGCTGAGGGTGGTTTGGGCCCCTGGAAGGCCGAAAGGACATTCCCAAATGCTGCCCTCCTCCTTCTGCGCCCGCGTGCTGGGAGCGTGGTCCGTCGAGATGTGAGTGACGAGCCCGTCCGCCACCATCTTCCAGAGCAACTCCCCCTCCTCCGCGCTTCTGGCTGGCGGTGTGAACTTCCGGAACGGGCCGTGCTCGTGCACCTCCTCCTCCGTGAGGTAGAGATATTGCGGACAGGTCTCCACCCATAAGCGCGCGCCCAGGGTCCTTTCTCGCCGGGCCATCTCGGCAACGGCCGGGTGGCTGGCATGGGCGATGATGGTCCGCGCCCCAGTCCAGCGGGCCAACAGCGCCGCCGTGGTCCCTGCCACCTGCTCCGCCTCCCGGGTTCGCCACTCCAAGAGGATAGCCGGGTCAACTCGCCCGGTCGCCCGCAGCCGCGCCTCGTTCTCAGAGGTGATCGATTCATCCTCACAGTGGACCAGGCAGAGTCCGTCAAGGGCCTCCAACTGTTCCATGAACGCCAGCAGCGGACCCGGCAGCAGCGCGGGCACCCCGTGCGTCGTGCACGTAAACACCTTGAAAAACACTACCCCGGTTTCCCACAGCGCTCCAACCGGGCTTTGGACGTTGGACGTCGGACGTTGAACTTTCGTGTCTTCCGGCCAGACGTGGGCGGCGAGGCCGAAGTCGATGACCGACCGGTCCCGCAAGTGCTCGGCCTTCTCCTGGAAGAAGGCTGGGGTGCGCACCGGGTGGCTGTGGGTGTGCTCGATGACCATGGTCGTGCCGCCAACGGCCGCGGCCGACGACCCCGCGATGAAGTCCTCCCGGCTGCTGTCGCCCGGGTCCTGGAAATGCACATGCCCGTCTATCATGCCGGGGAGGATGTGCAACCCCGACGCGTCAATGCGCTCTCGCGCCTGGAACTGCTCGGTGCAGACGGCTGCGATGCGCCCATCCTGGACGTAGAGGTGGGCCTCAATCCGCCCCTTCCCCGTCACCACCGTCCCGAATTCAATCCCAAGGTCGAACATGGCGTGCTCCGAGCTACTCCGCGGTATCCGTCAGCCGGAATTATAGACATCGTGCCGCCGAGCACCCTTCGGTTCCCGGCGCCCGCAGAGGTTGTGATCTTTGAGACGCGTTGCATCTCGCAATGCGAGCTTCGGCAGGCGTCGGGTCACCGCCCGCTATCGGGAACGACTCCGGGCCCGGCTCACTGTGATGCTGACGAAGGAAGCATCTGGTGGGGTGGTGGCCCCCGCCGCCAGACCCTTCGTTCCTCAAGGTGCCAGGTGGCGCGTCTGATTCTTCGCTGACGCTCCCTTGGCAGCCCCTTCCCTGCAACGGCGGCCATTCCGCGAGTCTGCCGTCATTGAAAGGCCGCCTTCGCGACCTTGATTCACCTCTACACTTTTTGTTATAGATGCGGCTAATGGCAGACCGCAGCAACCCGTTCTAGCGGTTCCGGCCTTCAGGCGCCAGGAGGTAACCTGTGGACTGCCCGTCCTGCGGCCAGCCGAATCCAGAGGATGCCCGCTTCTGCGGCCACTGCGGCGCCTCCCTCGCGCCGGACCTCACCTGCCGTAACTGCGGCCGCTCCAACCCGCCCAGCATCCGCTTCTGTCACGGATGCGGTCAGCCCCTTGCGGCGCCAACCTCAGCGCCGTCCACCCCGGAAACACCCCTTCCAACTACGCCCACGTCCTTCGCCGGCGGCCGTTATCAAGTGGCCCGCTTCCTGGGCGAAGGCGGCAAGAAGCGAGTCTACCTGGCCCACGACACCAAGCTGGACCGGGACGTCGCCTTCGCCCTCATCAAGACCGAGGGGTTGGACGACGAGGGGCGCCAGCGCATCCAGCGCGAGGCCCAGGCCATGGGGAGGTTGGGGACGCATCCGCACATCGTGTCGGTGTACGACATGGGCGAGGAACCTGGGAACACGGGAACCCAGGAACCTGGGGGTGGGGAGCCGAGGTTCCCAGGTTCCCACGTTCCCAGTCCCTACCTCGTCACCGAGTTCATGCCGGGCGGTGACGTGGAAAGGTTGCTAGAAAGGGCGCCTGACCACCGGCTCCCTATCGAAGAGGCCGTGAGCATCGCCCAGCAAATCTGCCGGGGCTTGCAGTTCGCCCACGACCATGGGCTCGTGCACCGGGACCTGAAACCCGGCAACGTGTGGCTGACGGGGCGGGGGCCGATCCAAAGTCCAATTTCCAAAGTCCAAGGTCCCAACCAATCCCCTGGCGGGGAGGCGCGGGGCCCTCAATCTGCGCAATCTGTGAAATCTGCGGATCCGTTCCTCGGAGGGGCGGGGGTCGCCAAGCTCGGCGATTTCGGTCTTGCCGTCGCGCTCGACCGGTCCCGTTTGACTCGGGCGGGGATGATGGTGGGCACACCGCGCTACATGGCCCCGGAGCAGGCCTTGGGCCGCGAGGCGAACCCCAGGTCGGACCTCTACGCCCTGGGTGCGATGCTCTACGAAATGTTGTCGGGCCGTCCGCCCTTTCTCGGCGAGGATGCCATCGCGGTTATCTCACAGCACATCAACACACCCCCTGTCGCCCCCAGTTGGCACAACTCCCAATGTCCGGCAGGGCTGGAAAGCCTGATCCTCCATCTGCTGGCGAAGATGCCCGACGAGCGGCCGGCTTCGGCCTTGGAGGTGCTGGCCGCGCTGAACGAGATCGACCTCACAGCCGCCGCGCCGGCGGCCCATGAAAACCCGCTGGAGCGGCTGGCCCGGGGCGTGTTCGTGGGACGGGAGCGAGAGCTGGCCCGCCTGCGCTCTGCCTTCGACCAGGCTTTCGCGGGCCACGGGAACGTGGCCATGCTGGTGGGCGAGCCGGGCATCGGCAAGACCCGCACCGCTATGGAGGTGGAGACCTACGCTCGCATGCGGGGCGCTCAGGTGCTCTGGGGCCGGGCCCACGAGGCCGCGGGCGCACCGCCCTACTGGCCCTGGGTGCAGGCGCTGCGCAGCTATGTGGCGAGCGTCGGTCCCGAGGCGCTCCGCTCCCAACTGGGCTCCGAAGGCCCCGAGGTCGCGCGTATCGTTTCCGAGGTCCGGGAACGGCTGCCCGGGCTGCCGGAGGCCGCGCTGGTGGAGGACCCGGAGGGGGCCCAGTTCCGCCTCTTCGACGCCGTGTACACCTTCCTCCGTAACGCATCGGGATCGACGCCCCTGCTCATCGTCCTGGACGACCTGCACTGGGCGGATAAGCCGACGCTACTCCTGCTGGAGCACCTGGCTCGGGAGATAGGCCGCTCCCGCATCATGGTCCTCGGCACCTACAGGGACGTCGAGGTGAGCCGCGCGCATCCTCTGGCGGCCACGCTGGCCGACCTCGCCAGGGAGCAGCTGTTCCAGCGGGTGCTGCTGCGGGGACTCTCCAGGGAAGAGGTAGAGGCGTATATCAGGGCCAGCGTGAACATAGATCCGGCTCGCGAGCTGCTGCAATCGATATTCGAGGAGACCGAGGGCAACCCGTTCTTCGTGACCGAGGTGGTGGCGCTCATGGTCCAGGAGGGCACCCTCGGCGCGTCGGGAGGGCAGCCGGGCCGGGCGCTCACGGTGCCCCAAAGCGTGCGGGAAGTGTTGGGGCGCCGCCTCGACCGGCTATCGGAAGAGTGCAACGACCTCCTCCGTCTGGCGGCCGTCGCCGGAAGGGACTTCGGCTACGACCTCCTCGGGGCCCTGCAGCTCTCCCCTCTCTCTCCGGGAGAGGGTCAGGGTGAGGGCGACGACCGTCTGCTGGAGCTGGTGGAGGAGGCGCTCCTGGCCCGGGTAGTCCAGGAAACGGAACGGCCGGGAGAGTACCGCTTCACCCACGCGTTGATCCAGGAGACCCTGCTCGCTGAGGTCTCCACTACACGCCGGGTGCGCCTCCACGGGCGCATCGCCGAGACCCTCGAACACCTCTACGGGGACCCTTCGACGGGCTCAGGGCGAGCGGCGGAGCGGCATGCCGCGGAGCTGGCACACCACTTCCTGGAGTCGGCGACTCTTACTCGCCGGCACGCCCGCCAGGCCGCCAGCTACAGCCGCCTCGCTGCTGAGCAGGCTGACGCTCAGACCGCATGGGATGAGGCCGCCCGGCACTACCAGAACTGCCTCGAGCTGGTGCTGGAAGCGGAGGACGACCTGGGGCAGGACCGGGCCGGTCTGTTGTACGGCCTCGGGTGGTGCTGGACCTACTCCGGTGAAGTTGTCCTTGGGCACGGCGCCTTGTTGCAGGCCATAGCGATGTTCCGGGAGCGAGGAGACGGTTTGCAGTTGGCCCGGGCCGTGCTGCATGTACTGCATACCAGGTCCAATTGGCTGCCGGCGCTGCCGGTGGCGGAACGCCGCCATCTCGCTACCGAGGCGCTGGCAGCCGCCGGCGATACCGACCTTCGCCTGAAAGCCCTGCTCCTCACCTTCCAG
>CAZPYZ010000278.1:0-6126 GCA_964590215.1 uncultured Dehalococcoidia bacterium
TAGTTTGCCCCGCCTCCCTCGACTGAGTGCGGCTTTCCGGCCGCACTCCTAGCGCGGGACATTCGTTGAGGCCCTCAAAGGAACGAACATGCCAAGACTAGAAGACCTGACCGACGTCCAGCGCCAGACCGTGCTGAACTTCCCCTGCTTCGAGTTCGACGATTCACCCCTTACGCCCTTCGCCAAGCCCCTGAGCCAGGCCAAACTGGCCCTGGTCACTACCGCGGGTCTGCTCAGGCGGGGGGATAAGGGGTTCACTCCCGGCGACCAAACGTACCGCGTCATCCCCGCAGACACCCCGGCCAGGGATATCCGCCAGACCCACACCAGTATCGGCTTCGACCGCACGCCGATGTATCGGGACCTCAACATCACGTTCCCTGTGGACCGGCTCAGGGAGCTGAGGGAACGAGGCGCCATCGGCGGGCTCTCCCGCAACAACTACTCCTTCATGGGCGCTCAGACCAACCCGAAGCAGATCCTGGAGGAGACGGGTCCCGAGGTAGGCCGGTTGCTCGTCGAGGAGGGAGTGGACGCCGTCCTGCTCACCCCCACCTGACCGAACTGCACGCACACGGTCAGTGTGCTGGCCAGAGCCTTGGAAGCGACCGGACTGTCGACGACCTCCATCGTGCTGGTGAAGGAGCACGCCCAGCGGACGAAGCCGCCCCGAGCCCTCTTCGTCCCCTTTCCTTACGGCTATGCTCTGGGGAAGCCTGAGGACCCCGCGTTTCAGCACAAGGTGCTGGCCGCGGCGCTGGAGTTGTTGAAGGCCACGGCGGCGCCGGTGCTGGCGGAGTTCCCCGAGGATGCCGAAGCTCCCGTGCGGCTGGTCCAGGCCAGCGCCGTCCAGAACACCAACCGGGAAGGGGACCCCGCGGCCGAGATCACCGCGATGCGTGGCTACTATCAGCGCTGGGTCGAGCACTACGGCGGCCGCACCCAGGTGGGCAACTCGGGCGTCCCCGAGAGACGCTTCCGCGGTCTGGTTCGCTTTCTGGAGTCGTACGCCGCCGGCCGGCCAGAGGACTATCCCGAGACACCCGCGGACGTCCCGGTCGCTCATTTCATCCGGCAGGCCTCGGACGACCTGAAGGCCTTCATGCTGGAGGCCAGGATGGCGCAACGCCCCGAGGATCGTGATAATCTACTGCAAACCTGGTTTTGGGGAGAGACAGCAGTGGGCGCGCTGCTGGCACGCCTCGCAGCCAAGCTCAAGGACGAGGGGGAAGAGCGAGCATCCCTCGGCATTGCCCGGTGAGCCATACCCCACCGCAGAGGGCGCGGAGCCCGCAGAGATTGCTCTAACATAATTTTCCCTCATCCCCACCTGATTCACCGTAAACAAGGAGGAATAACCTCATGGCCGATAAAACCGAGTGGCGCATCATCGGCGACGAAGTCGCCAGTTGCAACTGCATGTGGGCCTGCCCCTGCCAGTTCAACGCTATCCCGGACAAGGGTTTTTGCGAAGGACTGGCGGCCCTGGAGATCACCGAGGGGCATTTCGGGAGCACCAGCCTCAACGGCGTCCGCTATGCACAGGTGTTCCACTGGGACGGCCCGGTCCACGAGGGCAACGGCACCAAGCTCCTCATCCTGGACGAGAGAACAAGCCCCGACCAGCGCGAGGCGATCAAAGCGCTCATCAGTGGCGCCCACGGCCATCCCATCTTCGAGATCTTCGCGGCCATGGCGCCCAACAACCTGGAGCCGGTGGTTGCTCCCATCGAGCTGGAATACGACCGGGAGAAACGCCGGGCCCGCATCCGGATGCCGGGTCTCGGCGAGACCACGATCGAGCCCATCAAGAACCCGGTAACAGGCCAAGAGCACCGCGTCCGCATCGACCTCCCCAACGGGTTCGAATACAAGCAGGCCGAGGTCGGGAACACCGCCCACTTCAAGACCACCGCGGGTGGCGTGCTCAGCATGGAACACGAGAACAGCTACGCCCAGTTATGCCGGGTAGAGTGGGCCAGCGACGGCTCGACGAGATAACCCTGAGGCACCGGGATGGCTACCAGATTCAAGAAGATGACGCTGGACCAAACCACCACTACCGATGCGGGCGAAGATATCATCTCCCTGGACGAGGTACTGCCGGGCTTTAGGCTGACAGTCGACGAACTGTTCCAGCCGCTCCGGATCCGGTAAGGAGAAGCGCTTATGCATCTTGGCGTGTTTCTGCACTGCGAACGCCGCTCAAACGGCAGCCTCGAGGAGGCCTTCGAAGAGGCCTTCTCCCTCGCGGACCTGACCGAGCGGGAGGGCCTCGACGGGGTCTGGCTGGCGGAGCTCCACTTCGCCTCCCTTGACGGACAGGCAAACGGCCGCACCCCCTCCATCGCCGCGGCTCCGTTGATCCTCGCCACGGCCCTCGCGACACGCACCCGGAAGGTCCGCATCGGCATCGCCGTGAGCTTGCTGCCCCTGGTCCATCCAGTGCGCCTAGCCGAAGAGGTGGCAACCCTGGATCACATCAGCAAAGGGCGTCTCGACCTGGGCGTGGGGCGCAGCGGTTTCCAGATCGCCTATGCCGGCTACGGCATCCCCTACACCGAGAGCCGGGAGCGCTTCGACGAATGTCTGGAGATTTTAACGAAAGCCTGGACTCAGGAGAAAATATCCTTCTCCGGCAAGTACACCCGATTCGAAGAGGTGTCCGTCGTCCCCAAGCCCTTCCAGAAGCCCCATCCCCCGGTCCGTGTCGCCGCCAGCACCAACGAGACCTTCCCGAAGGCGGGACGGAACGGGTCCAAGCTCTTCGTCCGAATGGGCAGCTCCCCTGTAAAAGAGGTCGCCCAACACCTGGAGGCCTATCGCCACGCTTGGCAGGAGGCAGGCCACCCTGGGCACGGCGATGCTATCCTCAGTCTTCCGGTCTATGTGGCCGAGACGGAGGAGCGGGCGTTGGAAGAACCCCGCAGCGGCACAGTTAACTACTATCGCGGCCTTGCGGCACGGTTCCACCGCGCCAACAGTGCCGCGGGCGGGATCCTGTCCCAAGAGCGCGTGGCCAGGGCCGAGGGTTTGGCACACGCCGACTACGAGGAGATGCTCCGGGACCGTCTGGTCTTCGGCACCCCGGAGACCGTCGCCAAGCGCCTCGTCGCCTTGCGAGATGATCTCCGCCTCTCCGGCTTCCTCATCGAGCCCAACATCGGCGGCGCCACGCCCCGGGACCGCCTCTTCAATTCCGTCCAGCTCTTCGCGAAGGAAGTGGCACCCGCTTTGCGCTAAACTCGTGGCGCGTTGGTAGCGCGGGCCTAAGCCCGCCAACCAGGAGGAGAATCATGACGCTGTCGGCAACCAAGATTCAAGTCACCGCTCTCGACCACGTGGTGCTGCACGTGCGAGACCTTGCCCGCTCTCGCCGCTTTTACACTGAAGCCCTGGGCATGCCCGTCCACCACGAGAACGAGCGCCAGTGCTTCGTCCAGGCAGGTAACCAGCTCATCGCTCTCTTCGAGCGCAAAGAAGGCGAGATCCACGCCGGCCAGGGGATGGACCACATTGCCCTGGACGTCGCCGAAGGCACCTATGAGACCCTCAAGAGTGCTCTGGAGCCCTTCGGCGTCGAGCTAGACGGCCGCCCCGACCATCTGCGTGCCTACGTCTACGACCCTGACGGCCACCGGGTCCAGCTGCTGATGCCCGGCCACCGCGCCAACCAGAACGCCGGCTAATACCAAGTCTTCAGCCTTCTCGAGACCCCGTAGCGCGGGGGCTTGTCCCCCCGCCAGGGGCGGGGGCCGAGTCGTATCGTAGCGGGCAGTTAATAGCGCGGCCTTCAGGCCGCTCAGGAGAGTCCCTTATGTACGGCTATCGCGCTCGTATCGGTTACGCATGCCCGCCCAGGGTGGCGGAGGTCTTCATCTACGAGTTCTACAGAATCGCCCCAAAGGGGGTCACCCTTGCCATCTCCACCGTCGGCGGCGGCCGTGCCAACCAAAGCGAACTGCAAGAGGCTTTCCGCCTCTCCATGCAGGCCGCCGAGGAGCTGGCCAAGACCGGCGTAGATGCCATCGTCCTCGGTGGGGAGCCGCTGAACGCATCCGTCGGCGATGAGCTGGAGAAGCACCTCGCGGGCCTCTCCCAGAAGTTCGGCATCCCGGTCACCACCAGCCTCACCGCCCAGGACCTCGCCCTGCAAGTGCTGGGGGCGCGCAAGGCGGCGGTGCTGTCCTATGGGGGCGGCTATGGGACGGAGGACCTCCTCCCCAAGGGGGTGGAGCTGGTGGTCTCCAAGAACGCCGGAATCAAGGGCGGGCAGCTGGCGAAGATCCCCCTCGACGTCCCCATCAGCCTGGCCCGGGAAGCGAAGCAGGAACACCCCGAGATCGACAGCATCAAGATTCGGACGGCCCATTGGGCCACCCTGGAGGCCATCGACGGCCTGGAGAAGGAGCTGGACGTCAACGTGGTGAGCGCCAGCCAGGCCATCACCTGGCATGGTCTCCGCACGGCCGGCGTCAAGGACTCCATCGAGGGCTGCGGGCGGCTTTTGGAGAGACATTAACCGGGGTCGCGATGGGCACGAGCCCGAGCGAGAGCGAGGGGAGATCGCGGGAGGGCTACGCTGGTGCTCGAAAGTCCAAGCCGGACCGAGCCCCGAGCGTGAGCGAGGGGAGCTCGCGGGAGCCACCCAGCTCCGCCTCGCTGGCCCTCGCGTTCGGCGGTCCCTGTGCCTGGGGGGCCTGTGCATGGACCACTCCCTTATGGTCGTGGCTCGGTTTCCTCATGAGGGTTTCTCCCCGAGCGCGGGGGGCAGCACATGGACCACTCCCTTACGGTCGTGGCTCGGTTTCCTCCCCAGGGTTCATCGCCGAGGAATCAGCCCGTGCGGGGCGGGAGGGGTTTCAGTCCCAGCGACTGGCGCCCGAAGTCCTCGGCGCTCATGTCCCAGTTCAAGCCCGCGTGGTGCGAGGCGCTGTGCGCGTCCCGGTGCAGTCGCTGTAGTACGTTCGCGTCGTAAATGGCATGGCCGCCGCTGGCTTCGAAGAGACGGTTCACCGCGTTGACGCAGAGCCTGCTGATGAAGGCCTTGTCCCGTCGATAGCGCGCCTTATCCAGGTCGGTAAAGGCCTCGCCACCCGCCGCCTTGTCCAGCATCTCCACGATGTCCTGCTGGAGCAGTGAGCGGGACGCGTCCACCTCCGCCGACGCCTCGGCCAGCCGCATCTGCAGGGGGACGCTATCGGCCGTCCGGCCTGCCCCGGAGGTCCCTCGCAGCCGGCCCGCGAACTCGTCGATGGTTCCCTGGGCAATCCCGATCAGAGGAGCCACCAGGTCCCAACCGGTGAGGCACCGCATAGGGACTCGATAGCTGAGGCGTTTGTGGGCCTCCCATCCGGTGAGGTCCCTCTCTCCGGCGCAACTGGGATCCAGGGTACGGTAGGACGGCACAAAGGCATCCGTGACGAGGATGTCCTTGCTGCCTGTCCCTCGCATCCCGGAGGTGAACCAGGTGTCCAGGATCTCGTAGTCCGCCCGAGGGAGCATGGCCCACAGCACTCCTTCTGGGCCAGGGAACCCCAGCATGGCCCAACTGGAGGCGTCACAACCGCTGGAAAAGCTCCACTGGCCGGAGAGCCGGAAGCCGTCATCCACCGCCTCGGCCCTCGCACCGGCTGGGCTGAGGGAGGTAGATGCGAGCGCATCGGGCCCGTTGGCGAAGAACTCGTCCTGAGCCTGCACCGGAAAGTGCCCGACCCACCAGTTATGAACCGTCCAGAGGGAGTAGCACCAGGCGCTCGAGCCGCAGCCACGCCCCAGCTCCCAACTGACCTCGAAGGCCGCGTCGTACTCAATGCCGAGTCCGCCGTACCGCTCCGGCGTCCCGATACGAATTAAGCCCGAGGCCAGGAGACCCCGCACCGTCTCGTCCGGGAGTTGCCGCAACTCCTCGGTCTGCGCGGCGCGCTCTTTCAGGACCGGGACCAGGGCGGAGGCTCGGGCGAGGAGCTCAGCCCGCGTCACCATGATCTTCCCCCCGTTGGCCCGCCGCTCGCTCGGCCCAGACTATCAGGCGGGGGGCCAGCCCATAGG
Source organism: uncultured Dehalococcoidia bacterium (assembly GCA_964590215.1). Classification (GTDB taxonomy): domain Bacteria; phylum Chloroflexota; class Dehalococcoidia; order SHYD01; family SHYD01; genus CAZPYZ01. The sequence continues at coordinate 6,052 of CAZPYZ010000278.1, forward strand.
AGTGTGCACCTTTGGCCGGCAGCGGCCCTCGAATGTGGGCACAGACGCCCCCGGCTGTGCGGCGGGCGCTGGCCG